>DWVT01000087.1 GCA_019120075.1 Candidatus Mediterraneibacter excrementigallinarum | reverse complement strand
GCCGGCCGTTCCATCCTTTTAAGGAAAATACAAAATATGCAGATGTTAAGGAGGAAACTTTATCATGAGTGAATTAGGAATCGTTTATGCATTACTTGGGGCGGCTGTGGCTGTTCTTCTTTCGGGTACCGGCTCTGCCATCGGCGTGGGCATCGCGGGGCAGGCGGCGTCAGGTGTCGTTACAGAGGACCCGAGCAAATTCGCGAAAGTTCTGATCATCCAGCTCCTTCCCGGTACACAGGGACTTTACGGTCTGCTGATCGGATTCATTACACTGTCGAAGATCGGAGTGCTGGGCGGGGGACTTGCTGATCTGTCCGTTCAGACAGGGCTTCTTATTCTCGCAGCATGCCTTCCTATCGGTGTTGTCGGTCTGCTCTCCGCCATCGCGCAGGGCAAGACAGCAGCGGCTGCCATCGGGATCGTGGCAAAGAAACCGGATCAGTTCGGCAAGGCCATGCTGTTCCCGGCTATGGTTGAGACCTACGCCATCCTTGCTCTGCTGATCTCCTTCCTTGCAGTAAGCGGAATTCAGGTATAGGAGGCGCAGAGGATGAGTGGACTGGACAAGATGAAAGCCCAGATCCTGAAGGAGGCGGAAACGTCTGCGCAGGAGATCCTCTCAAAGGCACGGGAGGAAGCGCAGAAGATCATGAGGAACGCACAGGAAGAGGCGGATGGGCAGGCGCTGAAGATTGCTGCAAAGGCAGAGAAAGACGCGCTGGATCACGCTTCCCGGGCGGCTTCGGCTCAGGATATGAAGAGAAAACAGGCGTATCTTGCGGCGAAGCAGGAGGTGATCCGGGAGATACTTCGGAAGGCGTACCGCAGGATTCTGGATCTGGACGACAGGGAATATTTTGAATTTATGGAGAAACTGCTGGAGAAATATGTGCTCCCGGAGAAAGGCGAGATCCGCTTCAATGAAAAGGACCTCAGCAGGATGCCGGAAGGGTTTTCCGGCAGAGTGAAGAACATCGCAGAGGAAAAAGGCGGGAGCCTGGAGATTTCAGGCCAGCCCTGTACGGCGGAAGGCGGATTCCTTCTCGTATATGGCGGTGTGGAAGAAAACTGTACGATAAAGGCAGTGTTTGAGTCGAAGAGAGAAGAATTATCAGATCAGGTGAACAGGATGCTGTTTGCTTCCGGCAGGGAGGGATAGAGTTGGGGAATACAAAGTATACTTATGCGGTCGCCCGCATCCGTGCCCTTGAGACCTCGCTCCTTACCAATGCCGCGATCGAACAGCTTCTTGCCTGCCCGACAGCAGAACAGGCTCTCCAGCTTCTGATCGAAAAAGGCTGGGGAGACACAGCGGCCGGGAATGATATGGACGCGGTCTTAAACCGGGAGGAGGAGAAGACCTGGCAGGTGATCAGGGATGTGGCTCCGGATATGAGCGTGTTTGATGTCCTCTCTTACCCCAAGCTGTATCATAACCTGAAGGCTGCCATCAAGGAAGTGTGCACAGAGGTGAGAAATCCGCATATCTTCTACGATGACTGCTCTATAACGGGTGAGGAGATGCTGAAGATCGTGGAGAACAAGGACTTTTCCCGTCTGCCCGGAAATATGCCGGGCGTCGCGCAGGAAGCCTTTGAGACGCTGCTCCACACCAGAGACGGTCAGCTCTGTGATATCATGGTGGATAAAGCGGCGCTGGAGGCGGTCCGTGACGCGGGAAGACGTTCGGGGGAGCCGATCATAGACGACTATGCGGACACCACGGTGGCGATCGCTGACATCAAGATCGCAGTGCGGTCCCAGAAGACCGGAAAATCTTCGGACTTCATGCGCAGTGCGATGGCGGAGTGCCGGGGAGTCAGTGTGGAACAGCTGATCCGGGCTGCGCTTTCCGGTGTGGATGAGATCGCGCAGTATCTGGAAGGCACTTCCTATGCAGGAGGGGCAGATGCTCTGAAGGAATCGCCATCGGCATTCGAACGCTGGTGTGACAACCGAATGATCGAAACCCTCAAGCCTCAGAAATACGAGACGTTTTCCGTAGGGCCTCTGCTGGGTTATCTGATCGCGAGGGAAAACGAGATCAAGACAGTTCGGATCATCCTGACCGGGAAACAAAATGGTTTTCCGGGCGACGCGATCCGGGAAAGGATAAGGGAGATGTATGTATAAGATTGCAGTGATGGGCGATTATGACAGTATTTACGGTTTCGCCACTCTGGGTCTGTCCATCTGCCCTGTGAAGACCCGGGAGGAAGCGCGTGACAAGCTCAGACAGCTTGCCGGAGGAGAGTATGGGATCATCTATATCACCGAGGCGATGGCAGCAGAGCTGAAAGAGGAGATCGATGAATACAGAGAGAAGACCCTTCCGGCGATCATACAGATCCCCGGCGTTTCCGGGAATACCGGAGCCGGTGTGGAAGGCGTCAAAAAGACTGTGGAACAGGCAGTCGGATCGGATATTCTGTTTGGAGGAGTAAGTGAATGAGCACAGGAGTTATAAAAAAAGTCGCAGGACCTCTCGTGATCGCGGAGGGAATGCGTGATGCAAATATGTTTGACGTGGTCCGTGTGTCAAAACAGCGTCTGATCGGGGAGATCATTGAGATGCACGGCGATGAAGCGTCGATCCAGGTATACGAGGAGACTTCCGGACTGGGACCGGGAGAACCGGTGGAGTCTATGGAAGTACCTATGTCCGTCGAGCTTGGCCCCGGGCTGATCACAAGTATCTATGACGGGATCCAGAGACCGCTGGACGATATCATGAAGATCTCGGGGAACAATCTGAAGCGGGGCGTGGAAGTGCCGTCTCTGAAGAGGGATCTGAAGTGGGAGTTCGTACCCACGGTCCAGGCAGGAGATGAAGTTGAGGCGGGCGATGTGATCGGCACAGTGCAGGAAACAGTACTGGTACAGCAGAAGATCATGGTCCCCTATGGGATCAGGGGAACAGTAAAAGAAATCAGGGCAGGAGAGTTTACGGTAGAAGAGACAGTGGCGGTCATATCAACAGAAGCCGGAGATAAAGAGCTGACTCTGATGCAGAAATGGCCGGTTCGCCGGGGACGCCCGTATAAGAAAAAACTTCCTCCGGAGATGCCTCTTGTGACCGGACAGCGTGTCATTGATACCTTCTTCCCTATCGCAAAGGGGGGCGTGGCGGCAGTGCCCGGTCCCTTCGGAAGCGGAAAGACCGTGATCCAGCATCAGCTGGCAAAATGGGCGGAAGCGGATATCGTTGTCTATATCGGATGCGGCGAGCGCGGGAACGAGATGACGGATGTACTCAATGAGTTCCCGGAACTGAAAGACCCGAAGACAGGGCAGCCTCTGATGCAGAGGACCGTGCTGATCGCCAATACATCGGATATGCCCGTTGCGGCTCGTGAGGCTTCCATCTATACAGGAATCACCATTGCGGAATACTTCCGTGATATGGGATATTCGGTGGCGTTGATGGCGGATTCCACATCCCGCTGGGCGGAAGCGCTCCGGGAGATGTCGGGACGTCTGGAAGAGATGCCCGGCGAGGAAGGCTACCCGGCTTATCTGGGAAGCCGTCTGGCTCAGTTTTATGAGCGTGCGGGGCACGTGGTCTCCCTTGGAAAAGAGGGAAGGGAAGGCGCGCTGTCCGTGATCGGTGCAGTATCGCCTCCGGGAGGTGACACATCCGAGCCGGTGTCCCAGGCAACCCTTCGTATCGTGAAAGTATTCTGGGGACTTGACTCGGAACTGGCATACAAAAGACACTTCCCGGCCATCAACTGGCTGAACAGCTATTCCCTGTATCTGGACGATATGGAGAAATGGTTCAATGCGGAGGTGGCTCCGGACTGGATGGAAGGCCGCCAGAAGATGATGACGCTGCTCCAGGAAGAGGCGGAGCTGGAAGAAATCGTGAAGATGGTTGGTATGGATGCTCTCTCCCCGGGAGACCGGCTGAAGATGGAGGCGGCACGCTCTATCAGGGAGGATTTCCTTCATCAGAACTCATTCCATGAGATTGATACCTACACGTCTCTGAAGAAACAGTATATGATGATGAAACTTGTCAATGCATTTTACGACAGAGCAGTGGAGGCGCTGGGGCAGGGCGCGTCCCTCCAGAAGCTGATCTCCATGCCTGTCAGAGAGCAGATCGGACGTTTCAAATATGTGACGGAAGACGCTCTGGATGAAGAATATAAGAAGGTGGACGGGGAGCTGAGCGCACAGATCGCCAATACCTTCGGAAAGGGGGAACGCTGATATGCCCAAAGAGTACAGAACCATACAGGAAGTCGCGGGACCGCTGATGCTCGTGCGCGGCGTGGAGGGCGTGACCTATGATGAACTTGGAGAGATCGAACTGGTGAACGGAGAGACCAGGAGATGCAAGGTGCTTGAAGTAAACGGAAGCGACGTTCTGGTACAGCTTTTTGAGAGTTCTACCGGGATCAACCTTTCCAACAGTAAAGTCCGGTTTCTGGGAAGAAGCATGGAGCTGGGAGTGTCCGAGGATATGCTGGGACGAGTCTTTGACGGACTTGGACGCCCCATAGACGATGGACCGGAGATCCTGCCGGAGGCGCGGATGGATATCAATGGTCTCCCGATGAATCCGGCGGCAAGGAGTTATCCGGAGGAGTTTATCCAGACAGGAGTGTCCGCCATCGACGGGCTGAATACTCTGGTGCGCGGACAGAAGCTGCCTATCTTTTCTGCTTCCGGTCTGCCCCATGCCCAGCTTGCGGCGCAGATCGCACGTCAGGCAAAGGTTCTTGGAAAAGACGAGAACTTCGCCGTTGTGTTTGCTGCAATGGGTATTACTTTTGAGGAGTCCAACTTCTTTATCGAGAGTTTCCGTGAGACGGGAGCGCTTGACAGGACAGTCCTGTTCGTAAACCTGGCAAACGATCCTGCCATCGAGCGTATCGCAACGCCCAAGATGGCGCTGACGGCGGCAGAGTATCTTGCCTTTGAGAAAGATATGCATGTCCTCGTTATCCTGACCGATATCACGAACTATGCGGACGCACTCCGCGAGGTTTCGGCAGCCCGAAAGGAAGTGCCGGGACGCCGCGGATACCCCGGATATATGTATACGGACCTGGCATCCATCTATGAGAGAGCGGGAAGGCAGAGAGGAAAGAACGGAAGTATTACCATGATCCCTATTCTGACCATGCCTGAGGATGACAAGACTCATCCGATCCCGGACCTGACAGGATATATCACAGAGGGCCAGATCATCCTGAGCCGGGAACTGTACCGGAAAGGCGTTACACCGCCGATCGATGTGCTGCCATCTCTGTCCCGTCTGAAAGATAAAGGAATCGGAGAGGGCAAGACCCGTGCCGATCACTCCAATACCATGAACCAGCTCTTTGCCGCGTATGCACGTGGAAAAGACGCAAAGGAACTCATGGTAATCCTGGGTGAAGCGGCGCTGACCGAGATCGACCTGATGTACGCGAAGTTCGCGGACGCTTTCGAGCAGGAATATGTATCCCAGGGATACAACACTGACCGGAGTATCGAGGAGACTCTGGACATCGGATGGAAACTGCTGCGGATGCTCCCGAGAAACGAACTCAAACGAATCGACGATAAATATCTGGATAAGTTTTACGATGCTTAACAGTTTCGCGGAACGGAAGAGAGGAGGTTGAGTTTTGGCTTCGAAACATGTAAATCCGACCCGAATGGAACTGACACGCCTGAAGAAGAAACGGGTCACGGCGATCAAAGGCCACAAGCTTCTGAAGGATAAGCGGGATGAACTTATGCGTCAGTACCTGGATCTGGTCCGTGAGAATATGACGGTGCGCAAAAAAGTGGAGGCCGGAATCAAGTCGGCAAACCGCAACTTTGTCATCGCCAAGGCGGGAATGTCGGAAGCCGCCCTTAATACAGCGCTTATGGCTCCCAAGCAGGAGGTCAATCTGGAGGCGGGGGAGAAGAACGTGATGAGCGTGGATATCCCGACCTTTGAGTATAAGACAAGGACGGCGGATGAGAACGACATCTACTCCTACGGTTTCGCCTTTACATCCAGCGACCTGGACGGCGCGGTGAAGTCCCTGGCGGATATCCTTCCGGACATGATCCGGCTTGCCGAGTGCGAGAAGGCGTGCCAGCTCATGGCGGCGGAGATCGAGAAGACCAGGAGGCGTGTAAATGCTCTGGAGCATGTGATCATTCCCGAGACGGAGGAGAATATAAAGTATATTACAATGAAACTGGATGAGAACGAGAGGAGTACCCAGATCCGGCTGATGAAGGTGAAGGATATGATGCTTGAGGAGGCTCATCATTATAGTGAAAAATAGGAAGTGAAAGGCACAGATACGTTCCGGCATTTGTCGAAAAAGGAAAGAAAGTATAAAGAAAGTTTTGATTATTTTCAGGGCTGCCGGCAGATTTTATTAAAAATCCGCCGGCAGCCTTGTTGTAGTACGGGAAGCGTGATAGAATAAGGGAACATCAGGAGGAGAAGTTTATGAAACTTGATAAAGAAACAATGAAAAAACTCAGGGAACTGATCCTTTTCACGATCATAATACTGATCGCACTTGCGAATTATCCTCTTATATTTCAGGCAATCCGCTTTGTGTTCGGGATCATCTTTCCTTTTCTTTTGGGAGGAGCTATTGCGTTCGTGCTGAATGTGCCGATGAGCTTCTTTGAAGAACTGATCTTCAGGAACAAATATCTGAAGGATAAAAAAGTGGCGAAGAAGCTTGCGCGTCCGATTAGTCTTATCCTTACTATAGCCGTAGTGATCGGCGTTGTTGTTCTGGTGATGTTTGTCGTGATCCCGGAACTGGGAAAGACGCTGCTGTCTCTGGGGCTGACGATCCGAACATTTATCCCGGAAGCGCAGAGATTTCTGGAAGAACTTTTTACGGATAATCCCGAGATTCAGACATGGCTGGATAATCTGAATCTGGATCCGGAACGGATGATCAACAGTGCCATGACTTTTCTGCAGAATGGAGCCGGAAATGTGCTTGATTCCACTGTGTCTGCGATCGGATCCATCGTGAGCGGAGTGACCACGTTTGTCATCGCATTCGTTTTTGCATGTTATATTCTTCTTCAGAAGGAGAAGCTGAGAGTTCAGGTGCGGAAAGTGATGTATGCTTTCCTTTCGGAAAAGCAGGTGGAATGGTGCCTTGAAGTAAGTTCTCTGACGGCAAAGTCTTTTTCGAATTTCCTCACAGGTCAGTGTGTGGAGGCGATGATACTGGGAATGATGTTCTTCATCGCAATGACGATCTTCAATATGCCGTATGCCATGCTGGTGGGAGTTCTGATCGCGTTTACCGCGCTGATCCCGATCTTTGGGGCGTTCATCGGATGTGTGATCGGAGCTTTCCTGATTCTGATGGTGGATCCTCTGCAGGCGCTGGGATTTATCATCATGTTCCTGATACTTCAGCAGATAGAAGGAAACCTGATCTATCCAAAGGTGGTGGGAAGTTCTGTAGGTCTTCCCTCAATCTGGGTTCTCGCTGCGGTGACCATCGGCGGCAGCCTGATGGGGGTTGTGGGCATGCTGATCTTTATCCCTATCGTGTCTGTGGTGTACAATCTGTTCCGTGCGAGTGTGTATAAGAGACTGCGGAAGAAACACAGGGATATCCGGACGGCGGAGATGGAGAAGGCGGAAGAAAAATAAATAAATATAAGAGATAAAGTTTCCGGTCTGGATAAATTTCAGAAAAAAGATGTTCTTTTACTGAAAATCCAACAAATACTTACAAAGACCTTGACTTCCTTCCTCCCGCCGTGGTATACTACTACGGCGAATGGAAGTAGGTCTTTTTTTTTATGCCTAAAAATCGATGGCTTCGCAACCATCAGTAACACGTAGGTGAATAAGTAAAAAGCGAGGTGGAAGTTGTGCGCACAAGAATTACTCTGGAGTGTACGGAATGCAAGAACCGTAACTACAACATGACAAAGGATAAGAAAGCTCATCCG
>DWVT01000086.1 GCA_019120075.1 Candidatus Mediterraneibacter excrementigallinarum | reverse complement strand
TGAGGCTTATCTCTCAAGATATTTCAAAAAACATACCGGAGAGAATTTTATCAGTTATATTAATGATATCAGGACAGACAATGCCGCTTTTGAACTGGCGTCTTCTCAAAAATCGATCACGAATATTGCGGTTGACAACGGATTTTCCACTCCTTCCGTTCTGAACCGATATTTCCGGAAAAAGTACGGACTGACTCCGTCCGATTTCCGTAAGAAGACCAGGAAAGAAAACAGAAATTTCATGATCGAAGAGGAAAAAGCAGAACAGGTCAGACAGCAGATCTCAAGAAAGATTGCGGAGGATTCCGGAAAAAAGCAGACGAGTAAAAAGGTTACGGTCAGAAATGTCAGCGACTGTGCTCCCTGGAGCAATAAAAATGTGATCATCAATATCGGGGAGGCCGGCGTGATCGGAGAGGCCCAGATACAGGAACATATTCTCTTTATCAGAAATGTTCTGAATATCTCCTATGTAAGGATCTGGAATCTGTTCTCGGAAAAATTTATGATCGCTGAGGATTTCCGGGGAGACAGTTTTAATTTCGATTATCTTGACCGGATTTTTGATTTTTTTGTTCAGAATAAAATTCCTCTTTTTCTGGATCTAAGTAAAAGAAAACGCGTTATCATGGCGTCAAGCAGAAGCGAGCTTTACTCTGATATGCAGCAGTATACACTTGCGGATATCGAAGAGTGGAAGAATCTGCTGGATCATTTTATTGTACACCTGACCCGGCGATATGACCGGAAACTGCTGGAACAGTGGATATTTGAATTCCCATGGGGAAAGGATCCATACTACACGGCGGACTATGACTATGTGACTGCCTATCGTGAGGGCCGTGAAATCATCAAAAGATATCTTCCGAACTGCAGGATCGCCGGAATATGTCCGAATCCAAATGTGAATGAAAATCAGATCCGTGATGTGATTCATACATTAAATGAGGAAAAAATTTTTCCGGAGATTCTTACGATGAAAATTTTCCCGGATTCATCGCATCAGCTTGTGGAAGAGGCGATACACCAGACGGGAAACGGATATTTCTATGCCAGAGAGTTTATTGAAAAGATGACGGCTATGGTGTATGAAGAAGGAGCAGAATGTAAACTCTGTGTCTCGGAATGGTCGAACAGTATATCAAACAGGGATGCGATCCAGGACAGTTGTGCAAGAGGAACCTATATCATCCGCTTTATCCTCAGTATTTGGAAACTGGTGGATATGCTGGGGTTCTGGCATGGATCAGATGCGGTAGATCTTTTTTACGATTCGAAAAAACTTATTTATGGCGGCGGAGGTCTGCTGACAAAGGATGGGATAAAGAAGCCTTCGTTTTATGCTTTCGAGTTTTTAAGCAAACTGGGGAATGATATGCTGCGGATCGGAAACAACTATATTGTTACGAGAAATTCTGCCGGTACGATCATTTGCCTGTGTTTTAATCACAGAGAATACAGTTCCTATTATTATCTGAACAAGGACAGCGGAAGAGAGATCGATCTGGGAAAGGCTTTTCTGAGCGAAGAAAAGGAACAGATTGAATTTACGATTGAGGATCTGGAGGCAGATGGGGTCTATCTGGTGAAGGAAGAGGTGGTGAACAGCAAGAGCGGAAGCATTCAGGATGAGTGGAGACTGCTGGGAAACCAGGAGGAACTCAGCGGAGAAGAAATCAGGTATCTGAAAAATACCTGTATCCCGAAGCTGTATATGGAACGGGTGGTCTGCGTAGATGGCAGTGTCCTTTTCAGCGTCATACTGGAACCGCATGAAATGAGGATGATCTATATTTATAAATATTAATTGTATGGGTACAAAGGGAGTGCAAAAAATGGTTTCCGTTTTTTGCACTCCCTTTTTTGGCATACTGTTAATTGTCAAAAATCAATAAAAAGTGCTGTCCCTGAAGAAAAGCGGGAGGGAAGATATCCGGTTATACTTAGTTCATACAAAAACAAGACAACAAAAGAAAGGAAGTGGGAAAATTGGAAAGACTTTCCAAGAAAAGTATTATCAGCTATGGGTTCGGTGACATGGCCAGCCAGCTGGTATGGCAGTTCGTAGGAACCTATCTGACTGTTTTTTATATGGACATTGTCGGACTGGCACCTATGGCTGTGTCTACAATCATGATGGTTGCAAAAATATGGGACGGTATCAATGACCCTATGATGGGAGGAATTGCGGAACGTACCAGATCCAAGTGGGGGCGCTTCAGACCATGGATCGTTTTCGGAGCTCCATTTCTTGCACTGTTCAGTGTCCTGACATTTACAGCTCCTTTTGGAAACGGAAAAGCGGGTGTTATATGGGCAACGATTACATACATTGGCGCCGGAATGCTTTACACACTTGTTAATATCCCTTATGGAGCACTTGCAGGCGTTATGACAACGCACGACAGTGATCGAAATGCTCTGAACTCGATTCGAGGAATCGGAATGCAGATCGGAATGCTGATCATCAACTTTGGCTCACCGATTCTCCTTATGGCGCTTTCTGGATCGGAAGTGATCACACAGGACAGTTACATGATCGCTGCGATAATTTTCGCTATCATTTCCCTGCCTATGTTCTACATCGTATTCCGGAATTCAAAAGAAATCGTAATGCCGAGAACAAGTCAGGAAAAAGTCAGCGTTGCGGCAAACCTGAAAGTAATTTTCACAAACAAGTATCTGATGATCATTGTTGTTTCCATGTTCTTCCAGATGGCAGGAAACATGGGGCGTATCTCAGTCATGACATTCTATGCGACACATTGCCTCGGCAACTTCGCACTGATGTCTCTGCTGATGACGCTTCCGTCACTGGGAAGTATCCTTGGAAATATTATGGCTCCGTTCCTGATCAGGACATTTGGAAAACATGGAAAACGAAATGTACTGATCGCAAGCCTTGGCGGAAAGGGCATTGCTCTGATCTGGCTGTTCTTTATTCCGTTTGATAATATTCCGATGGTTATTGCCGCACATGTGGTATTCGCTATCGCAGGATTTGGATTCCCGTCTACACTGTCTATGGTAACAGATGCGGTTGACTATCAGGATCTTCGTACAAATGTACGTTCAGATGGTGTCGCATATGCGTTCTACGGACTTGCGACAAAGATTGGAAACGCAGTAGGAAGCGCAGCAGGCGTTATGCTTATGGCGGCATTCGGATATGTGTCAGGAGCTGAGATCACAGCATCTGCACAGAATGGAATTAATATGGCAACTAACCTTGTACCGGGTATTCTCTTTGTGGTTTCCGCGCTGATTCCATGGATCTTCTGGAAGATGACAGATAAAGAAGCAGATGAGATCAGAGAGAAACTTGTGGTCAGAAATAAAAAAGAAGCAGAGGAGGCAAAATAAGATGAAAAACGGGAAATTACAGGTAGGAGTGATCGGATGCGGCGGAATTGCGAATCAGAAGCATTTCCCTGCGCTGACGTCACAGTCGGACAAATGTGAGATCGTGGCATTCTGCGATATCATCAGAGAGAGAGCGGAGAAAGGTGCGAAAGAGTACGGAACTCCGGACGCAAAGGTATATGAAGATTACCATGAGCTTTTAAAAGACCCGGAAATTGATGTGGTTCATGTCTGTACTCCGAACAACGCTCACTGCCCGATCACAGTCGCGGCATTTGAAGCCGGAAAACATGTTCTTTGTGAGAAGCCGATGGCTGCTACTACAGAGGACGCTCAGAAGATGATGGATGCATGGAAGAAGTCCGGAAAGAAATTCACCATCGGATACCAGAACAGATTCCGTACGGATGCGCAGATGCTTAAACGTACATGTGAAGAGGGAAAACTGGGAGATATTTATTTCGCAAAGGCTCATGCGGTCAGAAGAAGGGCTGTTCCTACCTGGGGCGTGTTCCCGGATAAATCAAAACAGGGTGGCGGTCCCCTGATTGATATCGGAACTCATGCCCTTGATATCACGCTGTGGTGCATGGACAATTATGAGCCTGAGACGGTAACAGGTTCTGTATTTGAGAAACTGGGACATCTTCCGGAGGCAACGGAAGGAAATATGTTCGGTCCCTGGGATCCGGAGAAATTCGAAGTTGAGGATTCCGCATTCGGATATATTAAGATGAAGAACGGCGCGACAATTTTCCTTGAATCTGCTTGGGCTTTAAACGTTAAAGAATCCAGGGAAGCAGCTACTACACTCTGCGGAACAAAGGCAGGCGCTGAGATGATCGGAGGCATGAGCGGCCAGGGCTATGACCTTGTATTTAATGAGACAACCGGAGGAGTGCTGACAGAGGAACATATTTCTGATACAGGAGCCATCGCTTTCTTTGAGGGAAAAGGCGGCGGATCCCCGGCGGAGAAAGAGTGTAAGCAGTGGTTGGAGGCGATCCTGGAGGATAAGGATCCGCTTGTAAAACCGGAACAGGCTTTTGTCGTCACAGAGATTCTGGATACGATCTATAAGGCGGCGGCAGCGGGACATGAAATAAAATTAGATTAATGAATGGTTAAGAACAGGAGAACAGCTATGTATCATTATGACAGAAAAGGCCCCAAGAGGGGGATCGCATTGTATAGTTATTCGGCAGAATTCGGTATTTCAAAGAATCTGGAGGACTGCTTTGAGGACATGTATGACATGGGGGCGCACGGATTGGAGATCCTTGCGAACACGCACATTGAAAATTACCCCTATCCGACGAATGAATGGGTTGACAAATGGTTTGCTTTACTGGATAAATATGAGATTGTTCCGGTGGAATACGGACACTGGATCGATTCCCGCGTGCTTGGGAGCAGAGAACTTACCACCGAAGAGTCCTACGCGATGCTGGCAAGGGATATCCGCCTCGCCAATCGGCTCGGATTTACAGTAATGCGTACAAAGATGCCGGTCATTTCCGGGGATCTTGAGCCTGTAAAGAACTGGCGTGAGATCATCAAGATGGCTTTGCCGCTGGCAGAAGAGAACAATGTAAGGATGTGTCCGGAAATACATGCTCCGTCCAACCTGGACAGCAAAATGGTTAATGATTATGTTGAATTCATCGAGCAGACCGGCACAAAGTATTTCGGGCTGAACATTGATTTCGGCGTATTCCGCAATGTATTTCCTCCGGATGAAAAACGGCAGAAAGGATTTGTAGGAAGCAAACCGGAGGAGATCATACCTCTGCTGCCATATGTTTACTGCTGCCATGCGAAATTCAATAATATGAATGATGATTTTGAAGAAACTACCATACCGTATAAAGAAGTGGTCGATATCCTGAAAGAACACAACTGGGACGGTTATATGGTAAGTGAATATGAAGGCCGGGATAAGTATGATCCGGGATATGAAGTGGGACAGGTATTGAGAAAACAGCATATCATGCTCAAACGGTATCTGGGAGATTAGGAGGTTAAGCGATGCTGGAAAAAGAAGTGATACAGTCGGTAGGATTTAGAAACATAAAGGAAAATGGTGAGATTACAGGCTTTCAGCTCAAGGTACGTCTTCCCTATTACAGAGGGATTTTCCTGAGCCAGTTGAGACCCGGGACACTCCAGGTGGACGATATGCGTTTTGAGCGTGAAGACCTGATCTGGAACATCAATGGAAGAGACCATACATATGAGGATCTGAAGTCCGATATGGAGAGCCACTGGGCAGTGACAGATCCGGCGGTGATCAAAGTAAAATTAAAAGGCGGACTGAAACAGGGATTTCATGATATTACACTGGGATTCTGCTTTACTTCATCCTATATGCCGCCGATCATGCAGGACGCCATGGATCCGGACAAGGAAAATGAAATCTTCATGCCGGAATTCGGACATCATGTCAACAAAAGAAGATTGATCATTGTGTAATATGTTAATGAGGAGAGAAACATGAAATTAGGACTGATCACATCGATCTGTGAAGGAATGACATTTGAAGAAGTGGTTGATTTTGCCGCTGAGAACGGTCTGGAATGCCTGGAAGTAGCGTGCTGGCCGCAGGGCGGAGCGCAGCGCAGATATGCCGGCGTGAGCCATATCGACGTGGCGAACCTTACGGAAGAGAAAGCAAAGGAGATCAAGGATCTGTGCGCCGCAAAGGGAGTTGAGATCTCAGCCCTCGCGTATTATCCGAACACACTGGAGCCGGATCTGGAGAAACGCCGGAGCTACATCGACCACCTTTATAAGCTGATCGACGCGTCTGCGATGCTGGATGTAAACATGGTCACGACCTTCATCGGAAGGATCCCGAACAAGAACGTGACTGAGAACCTGGAGGAAGTGAAAAAGGTATGGCCGCCGATCCTGGACTACGCGAAGGAGAAAGGCGTAAAGGTTGCCATCGAGAACTGCCCCATGCTCTTTACAGAGGACGAGTGGCCGGGCGGACAGAACCTGATGACGTCGCCGGCAAACTGGAGGAAGATCTTTGAGATCCTTCCCTACGACAACTTCGGCATCAACTATGATCCGTCCCACTTTGTATGGCAGCAGATCGATTACATCAAACCGATCTATGAATTTAAGGATAAGATCTTCCATGTGCACTACAAGGATATCAAGGTTTATCCGGAAAAACTGGCGGATGTGGGAGTCATGGCGACTCCGCTGGAGTATATGTCTCCGAAGCTTCCGGGCCTTGGAGATGTAGACTGGGGCAGATACGTATCCGCCCTCACAGACATCGGATACGACGGATATACCTGCATCGAGGTAGAGGACAAGGCTTTTGAAAAGAGCCTTGACGATGCAAAGAGAGCGATCAGATTAAGCGCAAAATATCTGAGAAATTTTGTGCTCTAAAACAGGGAAAGCTGCAAAACAGGAACAGCGGCAAAAGAGATTTCAGGGCGGCGTGCAGACCGCCCTGCCTGTGACAGGAGGAGAAGCGATGGAAGACATCAGAATTGGAATCATAGGCCATGGCTTTATGGGCCATGAGCACGAGAAGATGCTGACAAAGATGGACGGCATCCGACTCGTAGGGTTCTCGGACAGAGATCCCAGTCAGCTGGAGGACGTTCAGGAGGGACTGAAGCGCTACAGCTCAAATGAAGAACTGATCAACGATCCGGAGGTACAGGTCGTTCTGATCGCTGCGAACAACAAACAGCATCATGACCTTGTGATCCAGGCTGCCCGCGCCGGCAAGGATATCATCTGTGAGAAGCCGGTAGCCATGAGCCTGGAAGAACTGGACGATATGGTCCGGGTGACACAGGAGTGCGGCGTGAAATTTACCGTTCACCATCAGAGAAGGTTCGACCCGGATTTCCGCACTGCAAAAGAAGTGCTGGACGAGGGGACCCTGGGAGACGTGTACACGATCAAGAGCAGCCTCTACGGGTTCAACGGAAATATGCATGACTGGCATGTCTATGTGGCGGAAGGCGGCGGAATGCTCTATGACTGGGGCGTTCATCTGCTGGATCAGATCCTGTGGATGATGCCGGGCGCGAAGATCAGGAGCCTTTACGCGGATATCCGCAACGTGATCAATTTTGAGGTAGATGACTACTTCAAGATCCTGATGCGGTTTGACAATAATATTACTGCAGAGGTGGAACTTGGAACATACTATCTGACAGACAAGAAACACGATAAATGGTTCGAGCGCCACTGGTTCATCGGGGGAAATAAAGGAAGCGCTTATGTAGACGGATTCGAGCCGGAAGGAAAGATCGTGCGTACGGCGGGACTTCTTCAGAACGTGAGCGGTCACCGTACCATGACGGCGGCAGGGCCCACACGTTCCTTCGGACCGCCGCCGGAGGGCAAGATCCTTACGGAAGAGCTTCCGAAAGTAAACACATGCCATGAGAATTACTTTGAGAATTACATCAGGGCATATCACGGCGAGGAAGAATTCCTTGTGAAGATCCCGGAGACAAGAAGAGTCCTTGCGCTCATGGATGCTGTGAGAGAATCCGGAAGAACAGGAAGATCGATTGATTTCGAGTAAGTCTGATCCGGAAGATTGCTGATAATGACCGGAAAATTACAGATTATATTAAATTGCAAGAAGCAGGAAGCCATCCTGCTTCTTTTAGTCTGAAAGAATATTTTTCCCCGCACTGTACATACTGAGGGTATAAAAACAGGCGCAGGTGACCAATGAAGACAGGGAAAAAATGGCAGAAGATCAGAAATGAAATCAAACTGAAAAGCGTGGCGGCAGACCTTCTCTTCGATGTCGTCGGAAGCATTTTTTATGCGGCGGGCATTTATACTTTTGCGGGAGACGCAGAATTTGCTCCGGGAGGGGTATCCGGACTGGCGCTGATCCTGAACTATCTTCTCGGACTTCCGGTGGGAACGGTAACCCTTTTATTTAATATCCCGCTTGTAGCCGTCAGCTACAGGGCTGTGGGGAAAATGCTCCTGATCAAAAGCGCCAGGACCATGGTGATCTCTTCGCTGATCCTCGATCTCCTCTTCCCGCTGATACCTGTGTATTCCGGGAATCGTATGATGGCTGCTCTATATTCCGGTCTGTTCATGGGCGCAGGAATGGCAGTTTTCTATCTGCGAGGTTCTTCGTCCGGAGGAATTGATTTCCTTGCCCTGGCCATAAAGAAGAAAAAACCCCATCTGACGATGGGGGTGATCACACTTTTGATCGATCTTGTGGTGATCGTGCTGGGCTGGCCCGTATTCGGGGATATAGATGCGGTGCTCTATGGAGTAGCGTCCACTGGAGTCTCTACGATCGTGATCGACAAGATTTTATATGGATCGGGCGCCGGAACACTTGCGATCATCATTACCGATAAAGGGGGAAGAATCGCGGAAAGGATCGGCAGGACGGCAAAAAGGGGAGTAACGGAGATCCCGGCTGTGGGAGGATACACAGGGATAAAAAAAGACGTTCTGCTCTGCGCCTGCTCAAAAGCAGAGGCGCATCTGATCAGGACCGCGGTGGAGGAAGCGGACGACAGGGCATTCCTTATGTTCACGGAGACGAGCGAAGTGTTCGGGGAAGGATTCAGGGCCGGAGACGGCCGGAAATAAATATGGGGTGAAACCGTTTCTGATCTCTTGACAGATAAAAATATATTTGCTATATTACATGTAGAACACAGAGAAAGTGTGACTGGAAGATGTGTTCAGCCGATGGACGTTCCGGAGAGGGAAGGAAGATTGACGATACAGCAGCAAAAATTGAAGTATGGATTTCTGACCCCGGGATGTTTCCGGGGTTTTCTTTTAATATGAATTGATCTGATAAGAGGGTGACGGATATGGCAGCGAAGAGAGATTATTATGAGGTGCTGGGGCTGGCAAAGAGCGCGGATGCCTCAGCGATAAAAAAGGCATACAGAAAACTGGCAAAGAAGTATCATCCGGATATGAATCCGGGAGACAAAGAGGCGGAAAAGAAGTTCAAGGAGGTTACAGAGGCGTACAATGTCCTCAGTGATCCGGAGAAAAAGAAACTGTATGATCAGTTCGGACATGCGGCGTTTGATGAGTCCGGAGCAGGCGGAAATCCCTATGGCGGCACATATCACCAGAGTTATGGAGGACCGGGCGGCGGATACCGGGAGTATCATTTCGAAGGCGGCAATATGGAGGATATGTTCAATGATATATTCGGGGATATCTTTCACCACGGAACTTCCGGCGGGTTTGGCGGTAAAGGTACAGCCGGCAGCGGAGGCTTTCAGGACAGCGGATTCGACGGCAGCGGCTTCTATGGAGGATTCGGGAGTGGAAACTTCCAGGCGAAAGGATCGGATCTGCATGCGGAAGTCACAGTCG
Source organism: Candidatus Mediterraneibacter excrementigallinarum (assembly GCA_019120075.1). Lineage (GTDB taxonomy): Bacteria > Bacillota > Clostridia > Lachnospirales > Lachnospiraceae > Mediterraneibacter > Mediterraneibacter excrementigallinarum. The sequence goes on along the minus strand of DWVT01000086.1, from coordinate 8,280 downwards.
GATTTGACGAGGCTGCTTTTGGATGTGATAAGATCATCCGTCTGCAGGATCCAAACAGTGCGAACGGAGCTGTACAGTCTCTGAAAGTCCATATTCCGGCCGGTATTGATTCTGGTAAAAGTGTCCGGCTCAGAGGCAAAGGAATGCCGGGAACAAACGGAGGAGAAAACGGTGATCTGCTCCTGAAAGTACAGGTGGCGGAGAAGCCTGGATATGAGAGAAAGGGAATGGATGTTTATACGACGGTGACGGTTCCCTTTACCACTGCTGTATTCGGCGGAGAGGCGGTAGTCAATACGCTGTATGGCAATGTTCTGTGCAAGATCAGAGAAGGAACGCAGTCCGGGACGAAGATACGTCTTCGCGGAAAAGGAATTGTCTCGATGAAGGATCCTTCTGTGCATGGCGATCAGTATGTGACAGTGCAGATCGAGGTTCCGAAATATCTGAATCCTGCGGCAAAACAGAAACTGAAAGAGTTTGAGGCGGCATATGCCGGAAAGGAAAAGACAAGAACAGCCTGACCTGTAGCAGGAAGCGCTGAACCGGAGATAAAAGAAAGCGGTCAGAAACAATGAGACGGAAGCGGGAGCATCCCGGGTATCTGAAATGAATATCAGAAGATACCCGGGGTGTTTTTTTGTTTGCTATAAGAGCGGTATTTTGATATGATAGAGAAGTAGTTGAAAAAATGATATATCTGACATCCGAAATGTCAGAATGATATGAGGAGAGGACGGAAAAGCACATGAAGATTGGAATAGGAAATGACCATTCGGCACTGGAAATGAAAGCAGAGATCATAGAGTTCCTGGAGGAGAAGGGATATGAAGTCGTAGATTACGGAACAAATTCATCGGAGAGCTGTGATTATCCGGTTTACGGAGAGAAAGTGGCGAGAGCAGTTGCAGCAGGCGAGGTGGATCAGGGAATCCTGATCTGCGGGACCGGACTTGGGATCTCACTGGCGGCAAACAAGGTAAAAGGAATCCGCGCCGCAGTCTGCAGCGAACCCTATACGGCAAAGATGGCGAGAGCCCATAACAACTGCAATATCCTGGCATTTGGCGCAAGAGTTGTAGGCGCAGAGCTGGCGAAAATGATCGTTGAAACATGGCTCAATACAGAGTTCGAAGGCGGACGCCATCAGAAACGTGTCAACATGATCATGGAAATAGAAGAAAAATAATGCATTCATATTATCTTTCACAGTGGATCATTTTCTTCTTTATATATAGTTTTATCGGATGGATCTGGGAGAGCGGTTATGTATCTGTAAAGAACCGGTGCTGGGTAAACCGGGGATTCATGCACGGACCGATCCTTCCAATTTATGGCTCCGGTGCGGTGGTGATCCTGATCGCAACCCTGCCCGTAAGAGGAAATATTCCGCTCGTATTTCTCCTGGGAATGGCCGCGGCAACAGTGCTCGAGTATTTTACGGGAGCTGTGATGGAACGGCTGTTTCATGTGAGATATTGGGACTACAGCAACGTAAGATTTAACCTGAAGGGGTATGTCTGTCTCCCGGCCACATTATGCTGGGGCTGTTTCTCCGTGCTTATGACGGAGGCAGTGCATCTTCCCGTGGAAGAGGCGGTCCTGTCTTTTCCCCTGAAAGCTGTGGAATATGCGGCTGTGATCCTGAGTGTCGCCGCGGCGGTGGACTTTACCCAGTCGTTCAATGAAGCGATGGATATGCGGAATATCCTGGCCCAGCTTGAAGAGAGCCGGCAGCAGATCCGGAAGATGCAGGAGAGGCTGAAACTGACAGCTCAGGATGCCGTGGAAGATTACCGCATGCGTTCGAAAAAAGTGCGGACGGATGTTTCCGGTCGACGCGCAGTGTTGATCGAAGGAATCCATGAGCGGCGTGAGGCATACAGAAGCCTTCTGGACGAGATGGCGTCGAGAGCAGATTTTCTTCTTAAGGAGGAGCTGCCGTCAAGAGTGGACGAACTGATCGGCAGGGAACGCCGAGAGGAGCTTCTTGAGATCAGGAAGAATATCCTTCAGGAGTTTCAGAAGATGGGAGCAAGGACGGACAAAAATTATCTGCACGCGCTCAGCCATCTGAGAAGAAATCCGACGGCTGTTTCCGGAAGGTTTCGTGAGGCAGTTGAGGAATTGCGGAAGCTTATAGAGGAAAATGCCGGAAATGATACAAATGATAATGAAGGTGAAAACAGATGACAAAGAAACAACGTGCTCTGGAAGTGATAGAGAGACTGAAAAAAGAGTATCCTGACGCAGGGTGTACACTGGATTATGACCAGGCATGGAAACTGCTGGTCAGTGTCAGGCTGGCAGCACAGTGTACGGATGCCCGTGTAAATGTGGTTGTAGAAGGACTGTATGAGAAATATCCTGATGTCAATGCACTGGCAGACGCCGATGTGAATGATATTGAGGAGATCGTTCGTCCCTGCGGGCTGGGAAAAAGCAAGGCCAGAGATATCAGCGCCTGCATGAAGATACTGCGGGATGAGTACGGCGGAAAAGTTCCCGATGATTTTGACGCGCTTCTGAAGCTTCCGGGAGTGGGAAGAAAAAGCGCAAATTTGATCATGGGAGATGTGTTTGGGAAGCCGGCTATCGTGACGGACACGCACTGCATCCGTCTGGTAAACCGGATTGGTCTTGTGGACGGGATCAAGGAACCGAAGAAGGTGGAGATGGCACTCTGGAAGATCATACCTCCGGAGGAGGGAAGCGACTTCTGCCACCGGCTTGTATATCATGGGCGGGATGTCTGCACAGCCAGGACAAAACCGCATTGTGACAAATGCTGCCTTGCGGATATCTGTAAAAAGGTTGGAGTATAATTTCTTCTGAATTGGCAGAGACTAGCCAGAAACGGGAAATTCTCTGAAGACATGACTTTGTAAAGAAGATAAGCGGTGACAATTTAGAAAAATAAAATAAAATTTCTGAAAATATTGACTATTTTCTCTAAAAGTTCTAAACTGAAGTTAGCATAGCAGAAAGGAGAGGATACTATGACAGAAGTTTATATTGCAACAGTTTTACTGGCGGTCACATTTCTTCTTATCTGCTGGGTTGTTACAGAATTTCAGATTTATGAAGACAGCCACAGTCTGGAGGATGAGTTGAACAGGCCCGGGATGTCAGCGAGATTTGCAGCCTGGCGGATCAGGCTCTTTGAGGTGATGGACAAGGCGAAATATTTTCGTCAGGAGAGTCTGAAAGAGGCGAACAGGACTACATTCCTGTTTGGCATAAAACGGAGAGATAAAAAAGAAGAAAGCCGTCTTGCAGGCAGGACGAGATAATAAAGGCTATATCCAACGCTATATGACAATATCGGGAACTGCCGCAGCAACAGGGATTTTCGAGCAAGAGCCCTCGCTGCTGCGGCAGTTTCTCTGTCTTAAAACCAGAAATGGAATAAAACAACATTACACACAGAAAATGGAGGATAGGAAAATGAAAAGTGTTAAGCTGCGGGAGAATTTTTACTGGACAGGCATTATCGATGATCAGCTCAGAGTGTTCGACATCATCATGTACACGGAGTTTGGTACAACCTACAATTCATATGTGATGAAGACCGGAGATAAGGTCGTTCTGTTCGAGACGGCGAAAGCAAAATTCTTTGACGAGTATCTGGAAAAACTGAAAGAAGTCATTGATGTGACGAAGATTGATTATCTGGTAGTGAGCCACACTGAGCCTGATCATGCAGGAAGTGTGGAAAGACTTCTGGACTACAGTCCGCAGATGAAGATCCTTGCGACGGGATGCGCCATTGGATTTTTAAAAGAGATCGTAAACCGGGATTTCGTCAGCATTGCGGTGCGTGACGACCAGAAGATGACCATCGGTGACAGAACGCTCCATTTCCTGTTTGTACCGAATCTGCACTGGCCGGACACCATGTATACGTTTATCGAGGAAGAGCAGATCCTGGTGACCTGTGACTCTTTTGGTTCCCACTACTGCCTGCCTGAAGTCATCTCCACGGAGATCAGGAGCGAGGAGGATTATCAGAAGGCGCTGAAGTATTACTATGACTGTATCATCGGACCATTCAAACCGTTTATGCTCAAGGCTCTGGATCGTGTCGAGAACATGGACATCAGCATGATCTGTACAGGACATGGACCGGTTCTTGTGGGAGATCGGATCAAATCGGTCATGAAACAGTACAGGGAATGGTCCACAGTAGTAAATCCGAACCCGAAAAAGACAGTGATCATGCCCTATGTGAGTGCGTACGGATATACAAAGACACTGGCAGAAAAGATCGCGGAGGGGGTGCGCGACAGCGGGGACATCGATGTGCGCACTTATGATATGGTGGAAGCGGATGCAGAAAAGGTAAGTGAAGAGCTTCTGTTTGCAGACGGAATCCTTCTCGGAACGCCGACTATTGTCGGGGAGGCGCTCAAACCGATCTGGGATCTGACACTGGGGATGTTCCCGGCCACTCACGGAGGAAAATATGCCGGCGCCTTCGGAAGTTACGGATGGAGCGGCGAGGGTGTTCCCAATATTACACAGCGGTTAAAACAGCTGAAAATGAAAGTTTCCGATGGATTCCGGGTCAGATTCAAACCGTCTGAGGCAGATCTGGTGAGCGCATATGAGTATGGCTATCAGTTCGGATGTACCGTGCTGGAGAAAGAGCCCGTGAAGCCTAAAAAGAAAGGCGCAAGGAGTCTGGTGAAATGTCTCGTCTGCGGTGAGATTTTTGATTCTTCCCTGGAAATATGTCCGGTCTGCGGAGTCGGGAAGGAAAATTTCGTTCCGGTGGAAGCGGAAGAGACAGGGTTTGTCAATAACACAGAAGAATATTACGTAATCCTGGGTAACGGTGCGGCAGGATTTAATGCGGCGAAGGCTATCCGGGAGAGGGATAAGACCGGAGTGGTCATTATGATCTCAAATGAGCCTTACCCGGCTTATAACCGGCCGATGCTGACAAAATCCATCGTGGCAGGACTGAGCGCGGAGCAGATCGCCATTGAAGGCCCGGAATGGTATGAAGAAAACCGGGTATATCAGATGCTCGGTAAAACTGTGAATGATATTGACATGAGCGCGAAAGAGGTGCTTCTCGACGATGGAACAAAGGTGCATTTCACAAAGCTGATCTACGCGATGGGAAGCGAGTGCTTTATTCCGCCGATGGAGGGCAGCAGCCTTCCTGAGGTTGTGGCTATCCGCAGGCTGACGGATGTGGAAAAAGTGGAGACGCTGATGGCTGGCGCAAAGAACGCCGTTGTGATCGGCGGAGGCGTACTTGGACTTGAGGCTGCATGGGAGTTGAAAAAAGGCGGCCTAGAAGTAAAAGTTCTGGAGGTTGCTCCGGTACTTATGGGCCGTCAGCTTGACGCCGGATCAGCCGAGCTGCTGAAAAATGTCGCGATGCGCAATGGCGTGGAAATTCGCACCGGTGTGAGTGTGGAAGCAATAGAAGGTGAGGATCATGTGACAGGAGTACGGATCGCGGGCGGAGAGACTTTCCCGGCGGACCTTGTCATTGTCTCTGCGGGAGTCCGCGCGAACGCTGCCCTGGCCGGAAACATCGGAGCCGAGGTAGAGCGGGGGGTTGTGGTGAATGCCCGGATGGAGACCAGCATACCGGATGTGTACGCATGTGGAGACTGCGCTCAGTATCAGGGCGTGAATTACGCAATCTGGCCGGAAGCGGTGGAGCAGGGAAAGACAGCCGGGGCGAACGCTGCCGGGGAAGCGACGGAATACCAGCCTGTAGCTGCGGCGCTTACCTTCCACGGGATGAATACAGCGCTCTTTGCCGCAGGAGATAACGGAAAGAACCCGAACCTGCTCTATAAGACTGTGGAATTCCAGGATATGGGAAAAGGACAGTATCATAAATACTATTTCCTCAATAACAGACTGTGCGGCGTGATCCTGATCGGAGATCTCTCACAGATGGCAAAACTGACGCAGGATCTGGAAAAACACGCTTCTTATGAAAAAGTGATGGGACAGTCATGATGTCGGAAAGATACTGCGGATGCAGAAATTGATATGGTGATATGAAAAGTGAGAAAGATGCCGGGCGCGGGATTGGCGCTCCGGCATCTTTTAGACTGGAGAGGGAGAGCGGAGGGGAAGCCTGCCTTCTGACAAGCAGGGATTATCGATCCAGGATCTTTCCGTCTATGGAGATTGTTACGACCTGGCTGGGGATCAGTTTGCCGCTGCCCCGCAGAGCATTTTTTACTGCGTTTTCCAGTCCGCCGCAGCAGGGCACCTCCATGCGGACAATGGTCACATCCCGGATTTCGTTCTGGCGGATGATTTCGGTCAGTTTTTCCGAGTAGTCGATTCCGTCAAGTTTCGGGCAGCCGACCAGGGTGACTCTGCCCTTTATAAAGTCTTCATGGAAGCGGGCGTATGCGTAAGCGGTACAATCCGCTGCTACAAGGAGAGAGACTCCTTCAAAACAGGGCGCGGTAACAGGAGACAGTTTGATTTCTATCGGCCAGTTGCTGAGCCGGGAAGGATCGCTGCCGGGTGTGCTGTCGGATTCGGGCACTGCCGGAGAGGATGTTTTTGATTCCATGTTTTTCCGGACCGCTTCGGCGTCATATGCCGCTGCCTCCCTTTCTATAAAAGTGATCGCGCCGGTCGGGCAGGCCGGAAGACAATCTCCCAGGCCGTCACAATAGTCATCGCGCAGCAGTCTGGCTTTTCCGTTTACCATGCCGATGGCTCCTTCGTGGCATGCGGAAGCGCAGAGACCGCAGCCATTACATTTTTCTTCGTTGATCTGTATGATCTTTCTTATCATGATATCATCCTTTCATGAGCTTTTCATTTTATCTGTTGCCTTTCGCGGAATATTGTACTATATTGATAAAAATGATTCTGTTGTTCTGACAACAAAGAGGAGAGAAAATGGAATACTCTGTAATTTTAGACAATCCAGTTTTTCAGGGGATCGCGGAGGAAGAACTTCCAGAACTCCTTGAATTTCTCGATGCAAAAGAAAAAGATTTTGTGAGGGATGAGACAGTGTTTCATCTCGGAGACCGGACTGAGTGGATGGGGGGTGTCCTGTCAGGGGGTGTGAATATTTTCCGGACCGATGTATGGGGCAGACAGAGTATACTGGATCATGTGAATCCGGGAGAAGTTTTTGGGGAGACCTATGCCTGTCTGGGAGATATCCCTCTGATGGTTGATGTGTCTGCTTCAGAGGAATCAGTGATTCTTTTTCTCAAGATCAGAAAGATCACACAGATTCAGCCGGAGCCGGGGAGCTCCCGGTTCCGGCTGATGCAGAATCTGTTTCATATCATGGCTGAAAAAAATCTGAATCTGTCGAGGAAGATCAGTCATATCACTCCGAAATCCATCCGGGGCAGGATCGTCTCCTACCTGTCTTATGAGGCGGTCAGGCAGAAAAGCTCCTCGTTTGAGATTCCCTTCAACCGCCAGCAGATGGCAGATTACCTCCTGGTGGACAGAAGCGCGCTCTCCGCAGAACTTTCGCGGATGCAGGCGGAGGGGCTTCTCACCTTCCGGAGGAACCGTTTCTGTCTTCATACAGAACTCAAAGATGATCATAAGTCGATGTAGCTGCTGCCTCCGGCGCAGGCATAGTAAGCCTTGCGGTCTTCCGGTTTGACGTAGATCTTAAGTTCGCTGCTGTCCATGCCTTCCGCAGTGCATTTCTCAAGAACACGCTGTGCAATGTTTTCAATCCTGAACTCCGCGTTTTGATACTGGAGAAACATCTCGTATGACGGCGCTTTTGCTTCCGGAACGGAAGACACTGCCGGAATTTCAGCGGCTGCATTCTGTGCATTGGCGGCTGCAGTGGCGGGGACAGACTCCTGATTTTCTGTAACTGATGTGGAAACCGGTGTTTCAGCAGCCGGTGCCTGTACCTGATTTATTTTTTTGAGTCTTTTTTTCGCTGTTCTTCTGCTCATTGTAAAATAACCCCTTTTCTTAGTGTTGTCCGGGCAGATTTCGTTTCAGAAAAGGTGCCCTCTGGTAATTATATACCGAAGAAGAGAGGAAGTCAAAAGCATTGGTATTATGGTCAGATAAAAGAAATTAAAAAAAATGAAAAAAAAGCTTGCATCCCGGAAAAAACTATGATATCATACTACTCGTGTCAGAGATGATGCGGGTGTAGTTCAATGGTAGAACACCAGCCTTCCAAGCTGGATACGTGAGTTCGATTCTCATCACCCGCTCTATTTTTTTGAAAGGAAACCGGAATTTACCGGTTTCCTTTTAGGTTTATATACTTTTATATACATGTTCCTGCTT
>DWVT01000085.1 GCA_019120075.1 Candidatus Mediterraneibacter excrementigallinarum | reverse complement strand
CATCTTCTGGAAAAGAACTGATAAAAGCTCTCCGGCTGCACAGGCAGTGCAGCGGAGAGCTTTGAGTTTTTATGTATCCGGAATTTCAAGCACCTTGCGGGCAAGACGCCTGTCGTCGGGGGACGCCTGGCGATAGCCCTTCAGCAGGATCAGTTCTTCTTCTGTGAGATAGATCGTATCGCCGCTTTTGATCACCAGTCCGGGTGAATAAGGCCCCTTTTCTTCTCTGGAAACGGATGTGCGTGACATTTCGGAAAACGGACGTGCGATAAGATCCTCCAGGCTGATCCCGTAAATGTCAGACAGGCGCAGCAATGTCTCGATATCGGGCACACGTTTGCCGGTCTCATAGTTTGAGTAAGCCTGGCGGGAGATGTTCAGCTTTTTGCTGAGCTGGAACTGTGTGTAGTTGTGTTCGTCTCTGAGACGGCGCAGATTTTCTACCAGTTGCACGTTCGCCACGGGAACACCTCCGAATACAAGAAGAATATTTGCTTTAAACGGTCATATTATATCAATTTTTCCTGTATTCAAAGGAATATGCAACGAAGTGAAAATAAATCTGGAAAAAGCAACAAACTGTTGCTAAAACCAGATTGAAGTAACAGGATTATATTTTGCTCAGTGTGCTGTTATGATATTCCGTCGAGAATGTGACATCCTCACCCAGCCATCTGGGCGGCTGATATGCGCGCGCTGACTGTTCATCCGGAAATTCAATTTCGGCAAGGATGAGTGGAGCAAGATCGCCATGAAAAATGTCGAGTTCCAGGGTGAGCCCATTTTCAAGAGGGATCACATATCTTGTCTTCGTGATGATACGGCCGTCTGCCTTTGCACGCAAATGGGCATATGCTTCGGCAGTAAGGGGAAGGTTATATTCTTCCCGCACCATCAGTCCTTTGGATTTGTATGTGAGAAAATAGTCGTCATTGTCTCTGCGGATCCGTACAACAGGAGAGGTGCAGAGATAGCCCTGTTCAATCTGACGGCTGGGAAATTCTTTCGGATCAAATGGGAGCTGTTCCGGAGAAGTGATGAGAAATTTTCGTTCTATTTCCATTTAAAAGCGCCTCCTTTTAAAGCAGTATTCGGTTAAAGCTTTCCACCCGCCCGCATGCGCACCTGCTGCGCTTACGCGTGTCAGTACCGCCCGTTACGGAAGGGGAAGATCGCTTATGTGGATAGTAACCGTTATCATCATAATACGCACGGGAAGAAATGTAAACCGTTGCATTTGAGGATGTCTTTTGATAGACTGAAAAGCAGCAGGAAACTGATCATACTTATTAATTAAAATAACAGGAGGGACAGATATATGAAGGTTTGTGTTTTTTTAGCCGATGGCTTTGAAGAAATTGAAGGTCTTACAGTTGTGGACGTTCTTCGCAGAGCAGGAATCGAGGTGACTATGATGTCCGTGACAGGAAGCTTGTCAATCCGGGGATCTCATGATATCTGCGTTCAGGCTGACTGCCTGTTTGATGCAAAGAAGGCGGGAGAGGCTGATATGCTGGTCCTTCCCGGAGGCATGCCGGGAACTCTTACATTAAAGGCGCATGAAGGGCTGAACAGTCTTCTGAAAACTTTTGACAGCGAGAAAAGAAATATTGCTGCCATCTGCGCTGCTCCCAGTATTCTGGGCGGCCTGGGGATGCTCAGAGGCAAAAAGGCGTGTTCGTATCCGTCTTTCGAGGACAAACTGGACGGAGCGGAGGTACAGCAGGTTCCGGTCGTGACTGACGGACATATCACTACAGGACGGGGAATGGGCGCGGCGATCCCGTTTGCACTCAGACTTACGTCGATCCTGTGCGGAGAGGAGAAGGCGGAGGAAGTGAGAAAATCCATTGTATTTCAGGTTTAAGGAGCGGCGGTTGCCGGTTTGAGCAGAAACCTCGAAAAAACACTGGAAATATGCGGTTTTGTGTGCTATACTGCTTTAATGAGTGCAAAGGTTTAATTTGCGTAATCAAGGAGGAAGAAAATGAGTTTACAGGTAGAAAAGTTAGAACATAATATGGCCAAGCTGACAATCGAGGTATCAGCAGAGGATGTTGAGAAAGCTCTTCAGGCTGCATATCTGAAAGAGCGCAGCAAAATCAGCCTTCCGGGATTCCGTAAAGGAAAGGTTCCGCGTCAGATGATCGAGAAGATGTACGGACCGGAAGTGTTCTATGACGAGGCTGCAAACCATATGATATCAGAGGCATATGGAAAAGCTTATGATGAGTGTGAGCTTGAGATCACATCTCAGCCGAAGATTGAGATCACACAGCTTGAAAAAGGAAAACCGTTTATCTTTACAGCGGAAGTTGCTGTAAAGCCGGAGGTTAAGCTGGGCGAATATAAAGGGTTGAAAGTAGACAAGGTTTCCACAAGAGTCACACAGAAAGAAGTTGACGAGGAGATCGATAAAGAGCGTGAGCGCAATGCAAGGACCATCGACGTAACTGACAGAGCAGTACAGGATAAAGATCAGGTAGTGCTTGATTTTGAAGGATTCGTTGACGGCGAGGCATTTGAGGGCGGAAAAGGCGAGAACTATCCGCTTACCATCGGCTCCGGCTCTTTCATTCCGGGATTCGAGGATCAGCTGATCGGCGCTGAGATCGGAAAAGAGATGGAAGTCAATGTGAAGTTCCCGGAGGATTATCACGCAAAGGATCTTGCCGGAAAAGACGCTGTCTTTAAATGCACAGTACATGAGATCAAGGCGAAAGAGCTTCCGGAGTTGGACGATGAGTTTGTTTCCGATGTATCTGAAGAGAGCGAGACAGTCGACCAGTATAAGGCAGAGGTAAAAGGAAAGATCAAAGCCCACAAAGAGCGTGAAGGCAAAGAGAAGAAAGAGAACCAGGCTGTAGAGCAGGCGGTTGAGAATGCAGAGATCGATCTTCCTGAGCCTATGGTAGATCTTCAGGCAAGACAGATGGCGGACGATTTTGCACGCCGCATTATGCAGCAGGGCATGACACTGGAGCAGTATTTCCAGTTTACAGGTCTGTCAGAAGAGAAGATGATCGAAGAACTGAAACCTCAGGCTGAGAAGCGTATCAGAACAAGACTTGTTCTGGAGGCAATCGTTGCAGCAGAGAACATTGAGGTGTCTGATGAGCGTCTCGAGGAAGAACTCAAGAAGATGGCTGATTCCTATCAGATGGAAGTTGACAAGCTGAAAGAGTTCATGGGCGAGAACGAGAAGAAACAGATGAAAGAGGACATTGCAGTTCAGGATGCAGTGACTCTGATTACAGAGGCAGCTGTAGAAGGTTAATTGAGAAAAAATTGATCGCAAAAGGTGTGCCGCAGACGGTGCACCTTTTGTTGGACAAAGAAGAAAGAAGGAAGATATATGAGTTTAGTACCTTATGTCATTGAGCAGACGAGCCGCGGAGAGCGTTCTTATGATATCTACTCCAGGCTTTTGAAAGAAAGGATCATCTTCCTGGGAGAGGAAGTAAATGATGTGTCAGCAAGCGTTATTGTGGCGCAGCTTCTTTTCCTTGAAGCGGATGATCCGGATAAGGATATCCAGCTTTATATCAACAGCCCGGGAGGTTCTGTTACGGCGGGCCTTGCCATCTATGATACAATGCAGTACATCAAATGCGATGTCTCAACAGTATGTATCGGAATGGCTGCAAGCATGGGCGCTTTCCTTCTGTCAGGAGGAAAGAAAGGAAAGAGATTTGCACTTCCGAATGCTGAGATCATGATCCATCAGCCGTCCGGCGGAGCGCAGGGGCAGGCTACGGAGATCCAGATCGCGGCAGAGCACATTCTCCGTACAAAGAAGAAATTAAATGAGATCCTGGCGGCGAACACAGGAAAACCGCTGGAGGTTATCCAGGCCGATACAGAGCGTGACAATTTCATGTCTGCTGAAGAGGCGAAGGAATACGGGCTGATAGACGAAGTGATCGTAAGCCACTAACTGGTTGTATGAGGTGACATTTATGGCAGGAAAAATGATGGATGATATCGTAAGGTGTTCATTCTGTAATAAGACCCAGGCGCAGGTGCGCAAACTGATCGCAGGACCAAACGGAACATATATCTGTGATGAATGTATCGCGATCTGCTCGGAGATCATTGAGGAAGAGCTGGATTATAACGACAGGAGGGCTCTGGATGATATCAATCTGCTCACTCCCGAAGAGATCAAAGCTTTTCTGGATGATTATGTGATCGGTCAGGATGAGGCGAAAAAAGTACTCGCGGTGGCGGTTTATAATCATTACAAGAGGATTCTTGCAGACCAGGATCTGGGTGTGGAACTGCAGAAGAGTAATATCCTGATGCTGGGACCGACCGGATGCGGAAAAACGCTTCTGGCCCAGACTCTTGCAAAGCTTTTGAATGTTCCGTTTGCGATAGCGGACGCAACAGCGCTTACAGAGGCAGGTTACGTCGGGGAAGATGTGGAAAATATCCTGCTGAAACTGATCCAGGCTGCGGACGGAGATATTGAACGTGCTGAGCATGGGATCATTTATATCGACGAGATCGATAAGATCACGAGAAAATCAGAGAATCCCTCTATTACAAGGGATGTGTCCGGCGAAGGCGTACAGCAGGCTCTGCTTAAGATCATTGAGGGGACAGTGGCTTCTGTTCCTCCCCAGGGGGGAAGGAAGCATCCCCATCAGGAACTGATCCAGATCGACACGACCAATATCCTGTTTATCTGTGGCGGCGCATTTGAAGGAATCGATAAGATCATTGAGACGAGACTGGACAGAAAGTCCATTGGTTTCAATGCGGAGATCGCCACGAAGCATGAATATGATATGGATGTGCTTCTCCATGAGGCTCTGCCTCAGGACCTGGTAAAATATGGTCTGATCCCTGAGCTTGTGGGAAGACTTCCGGTCACGGTTTCTCTGGATCTGCTGGATAAAGAGGCGCTGATCCGGATCCTTACGGAGCCGAAGAGCGCGATCGTGAAGCAGTATCAGAAACTCCTTGAACTGGATGGGGTTGATCTTGAGTTTGATAAAGATGCACTGGATGCGATCGCAGAGACGACGCTGGCAAGAAAGACAGGAGCCAGAGGACTCCGGGCGATCATGGAGAATATCATGATGGACACTATGTTCACAGTTCCGTCGGATGAGACGATCAAAGGCTGCCGTATAACGAAAGAGGCGGTCCTGGGAACGGGAACACCGCTCTACGAGCGGGATGGAGAGGAACGCCGCTCGTTCCTCACATCGGAGAGTGCATAAAGCAGGACAGAGTATTCTGCACAGAGGGCGGGCGCAATGGAGAGATACCTATGTGCCCGCCTGTTTTAAAATATTCTGAAAACGGTATTCAAAGGGGGCAGGCCCCTTCGCTGAAAGGGTCTGCCCCCTTTGAATACCGGGAAAGCGGGACAAAATGGATAATGAGATAAAGAGTTTCCCGATGGTCGCACTCCGGGGAATGACGATCCTGCCTGAAATGGTAGTACATTTCGATGTGAGCAGAGAGCGTTCGATTGCGGCGATCCAGGAAGCTATGGTAGAGGAACAGAAGATTTTTCTGGTCACACAAAGATCTGTGGAAACAGAGGAACCGGAACAGAAAGATGTCTTTGAAGTGGGCACGGTAGGGACGATCAAGCAGCTCATCAAACTTCCAAAGCACATTGTAAGGGTTCTGGTTTCCGGAGAGACGAGAGGAATCCTGCGCGGCATCGAACAGACAGATCCTTATATGAGGGCTGAAGTTGAAGTCATCGACGAGTCCGGAATGGAGATACCGGACGATCCTAAGGCGGAGGCGATGGAGCGGAGCCTGAAGGATATGTTCGTGGATTATGCCGCAAAAAACGGGAAAATGTCAAAGGAATCCGTTGCGCAGCTTCTGGAGATCACAGGACTTAAGAAGCTGGTGGATGAGATCGCGGCCAATATCCCGATCCCGTATATGGATCAGCAGGAGATCCTCAATGAAATTGATTTCGGGAAGCGTTATGAAAAACTTGCTTATAAACTCGTAAACGAAGTGCAGATCATAGGTATCAAGGAAGAGATACAGCGAAAGGTAAAAGAACGGGTTGACAAGCATCAGCGCGAATATATCCTGAGAGAGCAGCTTAAGCTGATCCGGGAAGAACTTGGCGAGGATTCCACGATATCCGACGCGGAGGAATTTGAAAATGCAGTGAAGAAGCTGAAGGCTCCGAAAGAAGTGAAGGAGAAGCTTTACAAGGAGATCAGCCGCTTTAAGAGTTCACTGGGATCGCCGTCAGAGAATGCAGTGATCCGCACCTACATTGAGACTCTTCTTGAGATGCCCTGGGATAAGGCGTCAAAAGACAACAATGATATCGCCTATGCAAAACAGGTGCTGGAGGAGGATCACTACGGACTGGAGCAGGTGAAGGAGAGGATCCTTGAATTTCTTGCCGTCCGCACTCTGACAAAGAAAGGCGAGAGCCCGATCCTGTGTCTTGTAGGTCCCCCGGGAACGGGAAAGACCTCTATCGCACGGTCCCTTGCCAGGGCGATGAAGAAAAAATATGTCAGGATCTCCCTGGGAGGAGTCCGGGATGAGGCGGAGATCCGCGGACACCGGAAGACATATATCGGGGCAATGCCGGGAAGGATCGCCAATGGTATACGGATGGCAGGCGTGAAAAATCCGGTCATGCTGCTGGATGAGATCGACAAAGTCAGTACAGACTATAAAGGAGATACTTTTTCCGCCCTTCTGGAGGTGCTGGACAGTGAACAGAACTGTAAGTTCAGAGATCACTATCTGGAAGTACCGCTGGATCTCTCGGAGGTAATGTTTATCACAACAGCAAATACACTTCAGACGATCCCGCGCCCTCTTCTTGACAGGATGGAAGTGATCGAGATCAGCAGCTATACGGAGAATGAAAAGCTCCATATCGCCATGGAGCATCTGATCCCCAAACAGCTGGAGCACAATGGCCTGACTGCCGGACAGCTTTCTTTCAGCAAGCATGCCGTCTGGAAGATGGCACGTAATTATACGAAGGAAGCCGGCGTCCGTCAGCTTGAGAGGGAGATTGGAAATGTCTGCAGAAAGGCCGCAAAAGAGATCCTGACAACGGACCGGAAAAAGATCGCAGTGACGGACCGGAACATTCACAGATTTCTGGGAAAAGAGAAGTACAGCTATCAGATGGCCAACCGGGAACCGGAGGTTGGTATCGTCAGAGGACTTGCATGGACCAGCGTGGGCGGCGATACGCTTCAGATCGAGGTGAACGTCATGCCGGGAAAAGGCGAGATCATGCTGACGGGACAGCTTGGCGATGTGATGAAAGAGTCCGCCCAGACCGGGATCAGCTATATCCGTTCGGTCAGCAGCCGGTTTGATATCGCGGAAGACTTTTTTGAGAAGCATGATATCCATGTACATATCCCGGAGGGAGCTGTGCCGAAGGATGGCCCTTCTGCCGGGATCACCATGGCTACAGCCATGCTGTCAGCGGTGACGGGAAGAAAAGTGCGCGCAGATCTGGCGATGACGGGAGAGGTAACGCTCCGTGGAAGAGTCCTTCCTATAGGAGGACTGAAAGAAAAACTCCTGGCGGCGAAAAATGCCGGGATCAGGACCGTGCTTGTCCCGAAAGACAATCAGGCGGATGTGGATGAGCTGTCTTCTGAGATCACAAAAGGTCTGGAGATATGCTATATGGAAAATATGGATGAGGTTCTGAAAGCGGCGCTCATTGACTGAGCGGACAGGTTCTGGTACAGGAGGACAGTATGGTAATAAAAAATATAAACCTGGAAACGGTCTGCGGGATCACAAGCCCGCTGCCGAAAAATGATAAGCCGGAGATCGCATTTGCCGGGAAATCAAATGTGGGAAAATCCTCTCTCATCAACGCATTGATGAACCGGAAATCCTATGCCAGGATTTCTGCGACACCGGGGAAAACGCAGACGATCAATTTCTACAATATCAATGATGTGATGTATCTTGTTGACCTTCCCGGTTACGGATATGCAAAGGTATCCGAGAAGGAACGTGCCCAGTGGGGAAAGCTGATCGAAGGCTACCTGCACGGTTCCGGACAGCTCAGAGCAGTGTTCCTTCTCATCGATATCCGGCACGAGCCGTCGGCAAATGACAAGATGATGTATCAGTGGGTTGTGGAACAGGGATTCCAGCCGGTCATAATCGCGACAAAACTGGATAAGATAAAAAGAAGCCAGATACAGAAACATCTGAAAATGCTCCGGGAGGGACTGAAACTGCTTCCGGGGACGAAAATGATCCCGTTCTCGTCTGTGACAAAACAGGGACGGGACGAGATATGGGAACTGATCGAGACAGAATATCTCTGTGATGAAAACGAAAGTCTTTCATGTGATTAAGGAGGAAGGATATGGAGAACAGACGACCTTACTGGCAGGTTGCGCTCAGGCTTTTGTTCAGCCTTATTGCCACTGCGGCATTTGTCATCATCGGACTTCGTCTGATCGTTTTCCTGATGCCGTTTGTAGTCGGCTGGATCATCGCATCGATCGCCGCTCCGCTGGTGAACTGGCTGGAAAAGAGGCTGAAGATCGTGAAAAAACTGGGATCGGCGCTGATCGTTATCCTGGTTCTGGTACTGATCGTCCTTGTGATCTATTTCGCGATCAGCCGTGTCGTTTCGGAGGTGGGAGATCTGATCCAGAACTTCCCGGAACTGTACGCCCAGCTTGAGACCGGACTGAGACAGATCGGAGGAACCCTGTCAGGCCTTTTTGCACGGCTGCCGGAAGGGATACAGAACGGATGGAACACGGCGGTAGAGAATCTGGATCAGTATATGGGCAATCTTGTGTCGAATATCAGTGAGCCAACAATGACAGCTGCCGGAAATTTTGCCAAACGGGTGCCCTACTATCTGATCTCGTTCATCGTCGCGGTCATGTCTGCCTACTTTTTTACCGTGCAGAGAGAGGAGGTCCTGACCTGGCTGAGAAAGGCTGCTCCCAAAGCAGTGGAACAGCGCATGACGCTGGTGATGGACAATCTGAAGTATGCTGTCGGAGGATATTTCAAGGCTCAGTTCAAGATCATGGGATTTGTTTTTCTGATCCTTCTGGTGGGGCTTGCTTTTCTGAAAGTCCGGTATTTTGTCCTTGTGGCGTTCCTCATCGCTTTTCTGGACTTTCTGCCGTTTTTCGGTACGGGGACAGCGATGATCCCGTGGGCGGTCTATGAGTTTTTTATGGGAAACTACAGGACTACAGCCGCACTGGTGATCGTTTACGTGATCACGCAGGTGGTGCATCAGCTTCTGCAGCCGAAACTGGTGGGGGACAGTGTGGGTCTGAATCCCCTTGTGACGCTCCTTCTTCTCTATGTGGGATACCGGATGGGAGGCGTGATCTGGATGATCCTGACAGTACCCATTGGTATGGTGCTGATCAATATGTGCCAGGCGGGGGCTTTCGATTATATTTTTGATGACGTGAAGATCCTGATCAACGGCATACTCGGACTCAGGGAAGATAAGGTCCCGGCTGAGAAAAAAGACCGGGAGGAATGATTTTTACGTCAGTGCGTTGAAAAAGAGATACAGTTATGGTATTATGGGGAGCAGGAAAGAGAAGCTTTCCTAAAAGGAACCAAAACAGGATCGGATTTGATCTTGTTTTGCAGAAAAAACAGGAGGTAAGGCAAAATGAAAAAATATGTATGTGATGTATGTGGATACATTTATGACGAAGCAGCAGGAGATCCGGATAACGGGATCGAGCCGGGCACAAAATGGGAAGATGTTCCGGACGATTTCGTCTGCCCGCTGTGCGGAGTAGGAAAAGATCAGTTCTCTGAGGTAGAGGAGTAAGATCTGATCTGATGTATCATTTTCAGATGAAACAGGGCGGTGTGCACGACTGAAGCAGGTTGTGCGCACCGCTTTTTAAATTCTGGATTGAAAATATAATTTCAAAAATGTATTTACGAAAATTTTACTTACATTTTAATGGATCATGATATCGCCCGGGACAAAGTGATCATATAATAAGACTGTCACCGGATGTGACAGAATATGACATGAAATCAACAGAAGGAGAGAGAATCATGAATCCAGAAAACAAGATCACACAGTCACAGAAAATGATGATATTTGTACTATCCATGTCCCTGTACGGACTTGCGACTCTTTTTACGGAACTGATCCCGTCATTCCAGGTGGGGATCGTGGAGTTCTCTGTGGAGTATTTCCTCTTTATCCCGCTCACGCTTGCGATGCTCTTTGATCCGCTGTATGCGGCGCTTGGAGCTGCGACCGGAGAACTTGTATTCAGCGAGATCATGCTGGGACAGTTCGGCGGTCTGGGAGAACTGGAGAAATTTCTTACGGTTACGATCGGCGTATACATCGCAGGGCGTATCGTAAAAAATCCGATGAAGAGAGGAACAGTTGCTTTTGCCTCTATCTTCGGAGTGATCGTACAGCAGTTTATGGGATGCGTTGTGGATATTCTGAAAGTCCAGTTCGCGGTGGAAGAGTTTGAGGCTGTTCCGGGACTTCCGGAAAGCGTATTCTTTACAGAAGGATTTTCCTTCCTCAATGATGTCCTGTTCTCGGGAATTCTCTTCTGCATGCTGCCGACCATGTATCTTGTCCCCAAACTGTATGGCAAGATCGAGCCGCTGCTTGGCATGAAACCGAGGGATGAAAAGACAATCCTCGGAGAGGACAATGTAGTGACGCCGAAGGTGGTCATCCTCTGTCTGGTCGGATTCGCGGCGGCGATCGTTTCACAGCTCCTTGCAAAAGGAGGCTTTGAACTGATCGACTGGGAAGCGGCATGGGCAGGTAACACGACGTCCATCATCATCGCCATGATCGTGGCAGCCATCATCATCCTGATCGCGGCGGGAGTGATCCGAAACAGAGCAGCGCAGGAAAAAACAGTAAGATAGAAGGAGAAGACCGTGAGTACGATAGAGATCAAACATCTGACATTTACATATCCCGGCGCCGCCGAACCGGTGCTCAAAGATGCGTCGGTGACCATTGAAGAAGGCGATTTCGTCGCCATTGTGGGGAACAACGGCTGCGGGAAATCCACTCTCTGCAAGACGCTCAACGGTCTGATCCCTCATTTTATCCGGGGCGATATGGAGGGACAGGTACTGATCGGCGGGGAGGATACGAAAGAGCAGGAGATCGGTACCCTTGCAAAGAAAGCAGGGTATGTGTATCAGGATTTTGAGAACCAGATCGTCTGTCCCACCGTTCTGGAGGACGCGTCCTATGCATGCCTTAACTACGCAATGCCGGACTATCTGGAAAAAGGG
>DWVT01000084.1 GCA_019120075.1 Candidatus Mediterraneibacter excrementigallinarum | reverse complement strand
GCCTCGATGGCAGCGTCGCTGGAACCATTCTGGCTGTCAAGAAGACGGGACGTGTTTTTCTCAAGGTCGCTTCGTATGGCATCAATACGGCTCTGAGTCTTTTTTTCGAGCTCTGCATCGAAAAGTTTCTTTTTTTCGTCAAATTCTTTGTCGAGAGCCTCTTTCTGTTCATCGGCATGTTGCACGATTGCCGATGCGGCATCCTCGATTTCCGTCAATCTGTTCACAATAGAGTCCATAAAAAGCCTCCTGTTTGTAGAAAAATCATAATTTCTTATATCATACACCAAATATAAAAAAATGCAAGTTAAGATTCCGTTACATGATCGGCAAAAGGCTTATATGCAGGGAAGGCTGAGGACAAAACCCTTATACCCGTCGGGCCCTTCTTTCAGAACGATCGTGCCGCCATGTTTTTCTGCCACTTTGCGGCAGATGGAAAGCCCCAGACCGCTGCCGTTCCCCGACTGCCGGGAGGCGTCTCCGCAGACAAACGGCTCAAAGACAGAGTCTCTGAGTTCTTCGGGGATCGGTGTTCCGTTATCCCAGAGACCAAATGTGCAGAAATGGCCGTCCGACCGGACTACGGCACGGACGGAGGTTCCGGGCGGGTTATGGGCGATGCAGTTTCCGAGAAGGTTCAGAAGGACTCTGCGGATTTCTGTCCGGTCAATGGAGAGGCAGATCTCACTGTCGGGAATTTCTGTCTCCAGTTCCATGCGGCGGTTCTCAAATGCCTCGTACTGATCTATGATAACGGTGCGGACAAACTCGGTGAACTCTGTATTCTCAGGATGAAGATGATAGGTATCATTTTCCAGGCGGCTGTATTCCAGGAGTTTGTTCACCAGATCTGTCATGTGGACCGATTTGCGGTAGATGGCAGAAAGATACTCCTCCTGCTGCTCCGGTGACTTCACCACATGATCACTGAGCGCTTTGGCATATCCCTGAAGTGTGGTGATGGGAGTTTTGAGATCGTGGGCAATGTTGCTGAGAAGCTGTCGGCGTTCCCGGTTGAGGCGTTCCCGCTCTTTTGTGGCGGTCATCAGTTCTTCTGCCAGCAGGTTGAAGGAATCTTCGATTTCCCGGTATTCATACTCTGCGTTGAGGCGGATACGGGTCCCGTAGTTCCCGGAAGTGATCTCGCGCAGGCCGTTTACCAGTGTTTCGTTCGGCGCGGCGACATGGGTGCGGATCGCCCGTGCATACCGCAGGAGAAAAAACAGAAAGACAGCAGTGCAGGCGGCAAAGAGTGCGGCCCCGGTCTGATACATGGCAGTGCGCAGTTCTCCGCCAGGATTGAGAAAGCTGAAGCGGGCGGATACCTTTTCAGCCGGAAAGCGGACCAGTCCGGTCAGCGTCTGATCTCCCCGCTCGAAGACCGTGTATGTGGCGAGGTATCCGGGAGTGTCCTGTACGCTCCCTTTATATGTGAGGTTCAGGACACCCCCGACTGTAAGGGATGTTTTTCCAAGAAATCCGCCCAGAGCGTTCATTTTCAGAAGATCGTTCTGCGTGTACTCAGAGCGCGGATCCAGTACTTTCCCTTTCGTGTAAATGACCCGGTTTTTTTCGTCCAGGATCTCAATCCAGCCGTCGATGTCTGCAAGTCCGGAGATGTCTGTATTTTCGTAATCCGGTGTGATGAGCGTTTCTGCGTCAAGAATACGGGAGAAATTCAGATTATCACTGCCGAAGAAGAGCAGGGCGCTTATATTGCGGATCAGAGAAAAGAGGAGCAGGATGACAATGAGAAAAGAAAGATATTTTTTAATGATATAACGGCTTAATGTTTTCTTTTGGGAAATAAATCTGTTCATAATGGTATCCTTCTGTGTCTGATGAAATATTTTTTGTCTGAAAACCCCGGGAAAACGGAGCAGTATGTTCAGGGAAGCAGCTTGTAGCCCAGCCCTCGTATGGTCCGGATATAGGAAGCGCCGCTGCGTTCCCCCAGTTTTTCGCGGATCTTACTGATATAGACCATGATATTGTTATCGTCAACGACATAGTCATCTCCCCAGGCGGTTTCATAGATCTGTTTCTTGGTAAAAACTCTGCCCGGAGATTCCATGAAAAGTTTCAGGATCCGGTATTCAATAGAAGTAAGCTCGATGGAAGTGCCGTCCTTTATCAGGACGCAGGCGCTGGTGTCCAGAGTCAGATCACGGACGGTCAGAAGAGAAGGGGCGGGGGAAGGCGATACTTTTGTGCGTGAGAGACGGCGCAGGCATGCCTCAACCCGCGCGATGACCTCCAGACCGTCAAAAGGCTTGGCAATGTAATCGTCAGCGCCCAGTCCCAGTCCCATGATCTTGTCAGTCGTCTCGCTTCTGGCGGACAGGACGATGATGGGAAGGTCACTGTGTGCACGGATACGGCGGATCAGAGCATATCCGTCCAGTTTCGGCATCATGACATCCAGAATGGCGAGATCGATGCCGCCGGTTTGGATCAGAGTATATGCAGTTTCCCCGTCTGATGCCTCTGAAACCTGATATCCTGCATTTTCAAGATAAAGCCTCAGGAGGCTCAGAATTTCTTTTTCATCGTCAGCAATCAAAATATGTTCTTTCATTTTTCAGAATCTCCGTTTATTATATATTTGCGAAAATATTGTAGTTTATCCGGATGTTATTGTCCAGAGGCGGGAGTCTCGCTGCGCATATTACCCGGGATGTCAATTATCGATACTTTCACGCGTTAAAACAGTTGAATTTTCACACATTAAAGTATTGCAGTGAGAAAAAAACCATGTTATACTGTACCTGCATTTTACTTTCGGAAGGAGTTATCAACCAATGGAACAGAGAATTAACGGACATACCAGATTATATGCTTTGATCGGATCCCCGGTAGGACATTCCGGCTCGCCGGCGATGTACAATTACAGTTTTGCGAAACTGGGACTGGACTGCGCTTACCTCGCATTTGATATTTCTGTTGAAAAGACAAAAGACGCTATTGAAGCGTTCCGCACGCTCAATGTTGGCGGTTTCAATATCACCATGCCGGATAAGACAGAGACAGCGCGGCTTGTGGACCGGCTCTCCCCGGCAGCGGAGATGGTGGGCGCCTGCAATACAGTTGTGGTGGAGGAAGACGGCACCATGACAGGACATATGACGGACGGAATCGGGTTTGTCCGCAATCTGAAAGAGCATGGCGTTGAGGTGAAAGGGCAGAAAATCGTGCTTCTCGGTACAGGCGGAGCGGCGACTGCTATCGCGGTGCAGACAGCTCTGGACGGCGTGGATGAGATCGCGATCTTTAACCGGAAAGATGAGTTCTACGCCAACGGAGAGAAGACCGTGGAGAAGATCAAAAAAGCGGTTCCCGGCATTAAGAGCGTGTCCATAAATGATCTCGACGATATGGACGCTCTGAAAACGGCAGTGGACAGGTGCGATATCCTTGTGAATGCTACCCGTGCCGGCATGAGCCCCATGGAGGACGTTATGCCTGTTCCGGAGGAACTCCTCCGCCCGGAACTTGCGGTAGCTGATGTAGTATACAATCCCCGTGAGACCCTTCTCATCCGTAAGGCGAAAGAGAAAGGCTGCCGCGCGGCAGTGCCCGGGATCGGCATGCTGCTCTGGCAGGGAGCGGCGGCATTTGAACTGTTCACCGGACAGGAGATGCCGGCCAAGGAGGTAATGGAGAAATTCTTTTCGTAGTGCGAATTGTGAAAATTCTGTGAACGGTGCCGTGTACCTTTGACAAGGTACACGGCACTTTCTGTCAGTATTTCCAGAATTGAGCGACAACTTATCGGATATCTGTTTTATTGAACCTCCATGAGGTGAAAATCAAAATAATGACTGTAAGAACCAATGTCAGGAGCACGCTGCCCAGCACCGGGAGCAGATGATCTGACGACGGACTTCCGAGAAGCAGCTGACTTCCCCAGTAGGAGGGGAAGAGTCTGGAGACTGTCATATCCTGAGCGGAAATATAGTTTCCACCGTAGAGGAAAACCGCTGAGAGTACAAAGGTTACAAACGGTCCGAAGTACAGACCGAGCAGGAAGGATACGGCAATCCACAGGAAGAAGGAGATAAGACTCAACCCGATGTATCCCAGGACGCCGCAGGTCGTCAGCCCGCCTGTCGAGGCAGGGAATGATCCGTTCCCCTGAGAGGAACTGCCGATCATTATATAATAGAAGAAAACGGTGCCTGCAAAGGCAAAGGCAGCAGACAGTGCGGAGACGATAACCGTAGAGAAATATTTTCCGAACAGCACCCCGGTGCGGCTGTGGCTGCGGAGCAGAAAAAATTTGATCTGACCGCGTTCGATCTCACCGGAAAACTGAAAGACGGCGAAGAGCAGGAACAGCAGTCCTATGATGCCTGAGGAGGAGAGAACCATCCAGTTCATGAACAGATAGTCCATGCAGGAAAGTGTTTCGCTGCTGTTTCCGGTCATACTTAGGCTTACTGCTCCGGTGTGGAATCCGAGAGTGATGAGAAAAGACAGGAGAACCGGGATAAGCAGGATGCAGGTGCTTTTCCGGTAGAAGTTTTTATATAGTTCCGATTTTATGACATTTGTGAATTGCATATTATATATTCTTCTTTCTTTTTATTCTTTGATTATTTACAAAAAAGGAGGCCACGGATTTCCAGATGACAGCCGGTCTACCTTAACAGATCGATGAAGGAAACTCCTGAGTTTTCCAGATTTCTGTAGGTGTCTGAAACTTTTATACATCCTTCGGACAGTATGATGATATCGTCAGCCAGGTCGCAGACTTCATTCAGCTGATGACTGGAAAAAATGATGGAAGTATTCTGCTCCCGGCAGAGTGTCAGAAGCAGATGTTTTGTGTCTTCGATCCCTACGGGATCCAGCCCGACAAATGGTTCGTCAAGGATCAGCAGATCCGGGTTTGTCAGCAGAGACTGGGCCAGCGCCAGACGCTGTTTCATGCCGAAGGAAAAAGTACGGACATTTTTATCGGCGGAGGAGGTAAGACCGACAAAATCAAGAAGTTCTCTGATCCGTTTTGCACGGATTTCATGGGAGAGACCGCTCAGGGACGCGAGGAGCTTCAGGTTCCGCCGGGCTGTCATGTCCTCATAGAACACGACGTCCACAAGGGAACCCGTTCGTTCCCGAAGCGCGCTGTCTCCGGAACACAGCAGCTTTCCGAAGAAACGGATCTGTCCTGTATAACCTGTATTCAGTCCGAGAATGGATTTCATCAGTGTGGTCTTCCCGGCACCGTTCTTTCCGATCAGTCCGAGGATATGCCCCTGTTTCAAGGAAAAGGAGACATCCGTGAGGACGGGATGGTTTCGGTAGCCTTTCTGAAGATGTTCTATTCTTAAGATTTCTTTTTCTTTCATAAGATAACCTCCCATGATTTCAATTTTTATTTCATGACATTAATATAAAACGGGAATCTTTCCCGGAAGATGGATCAATCTTAAAATAACCTTAAAATTAGTCTCTGTTTTTTTCCACGGTCCGGTTGATATATGTTAAGTTAGAATAAACAGGAAAAGTCCAGCGGTGATATGTCAAGAGAAAAATGAATAAAAATCAATAGATTTTTGCTGGTTTTTCCTAAAAATGGACGCACTTTCCCAAGCCCCGCTATTTTCGATTTTTTAGCCGGGCGTGACTTCAC
>DWVT01000083.1 GCA_019120075.1 Candidatus Mediterraneibacter excrementigallinarum | reverse complement strand
GTCCGTTTTCCGAAATGTCACGCACATCCGTTTCCAGAGAAGAAAAGGGGCCTTATTCACCCGGACTGGTGATCAAAAGCGGCGATATGATCTATCTCACAGAAGAAGAACTGCTCCTGCTGAAGGGCTATCGCCAGGCTTCCCCCGACGACAGGCGTCTTGCCCGCAAGGTGCTTGAAATCCCGGATACATAAAAACTCAAAGCTCTCCGCTGCACTGCCTGTGCAGCCGGAGAGCTTTTATCAGTTCTTTTCCAGAAGATGATCTATCAGGCAGCAACCCTTTTCCTCAAAAATCCCTGTCTGTCTTCCGGTCTTCTCGCTGTATGTGTCTGCAGTCTTTACCGCTTTTCTGCTGTCATACAACAGATACGGCACCGGATCTGAAGTATGGGTCCGCACACGTACCGGAGTGGGATGATCCGGAAGGATCAGCATCCGGAATTCAACTCCGGCATTCTCCAGTTCCTTTCTCACCGGTCCGACGATTTTCTCATCGATCCGTTCGATCGCTGTGATCTTATTCTCATAGCTTCCCTGATGCCCCATCTCATCGGGCGCCTCGATATGTACGTAAACGAAATCATATCCTTCCTCCGTAAGAGCCTTTACGGCCGCCTGCGCTTTTCCCGAATAGTTTGTATCAAGGCCGCCGTTCGCGCCTTCCACGATAATATTGTCCATATCTGCTCCCACTGCGATTCCTTTGAGAAGGTCCACAGCAGAGATCATAGCGCCTTTCACGCCGTTCTTCTTCTCAAAAGACATGAGTGCGGGACGCGTCCCTGCCCCCCAGAACCAGGCAGAATTGGCAGGATTTTTCCCCTCTGCCCGGCGCTTTACATTGACCGGATGATCCTTCAGGATATCATAGCTCTTCACCATCATATCTCTGAGCACCTTATCCTCCGGAAGATACTCTCCGATCCGCTTTGTCAGGATATCATGGGGAGCTGTCAGCTCCACCACCTTTCCTTTTTTCTGTATCAGAAGGTGACGGTAACTGGTGCCTACATAAAACTCATAGCCTTCTCGCTTCAGTCCTTCACTCAACGCTTTTATAAGCTCCGCAGCCTCCTCTGTGCTGATCTCGCCGGAACTGTGATCAAGCACATGGCGGTCTTCATAGCGGTCTTCTTCCTCTGAGAGGGTGACCAGATTACAACGGAAGGACACATCGTCCGGCGCCATATCCGCACCGATGCTCAATGCCTCCAGCGGAGATCTTCCAGTGTAATATTCCTTCGGGTCGTATCCGATAACAGAGAGGTTTGCCGTGTCACTTCCGGGTGCCATCCCCTCCGGGACAGTCCTGACCATGCCGATTTCCGACAGTTTTGCCAGGCTGTCCATATTTACAGTCCGTGCCGCCTCAAGAGGCGTCTTTCCTCCCAGTTCATCCAGCGGTTCATCCGCCATGCCATCACATAAAATCACAATATATTTCATTCTTACTGCCTTTCAACTCTGCATCAGTCCTCTGCGCGGATCATACTGAGGATCCCTTCAAAGCCCTCTGCCTTTTTCCTGTAATCTCCTTCTGTCATGGACTCTGTCATATAACCGAACTCGTCATCGAGCCCGTCTGCATGGATGATCTTGCCTGAGCCGAAACATTTTTCCGCCTCTGCTTTTCTCTCATCCGTATTGCCGCTGATCCTGATAAAGAAACATCTGCTCGTATCTTCAATAGGCTCCAGCTCCAGCTTTTCGCTCTTCCACATGGTCATGATATTTCTGTGGAGATGTTTCGCCTCATCCACTACATCTGCAACTACCGCGCTGGCTGTCGGGAGTTTTCCCGCGCCGCTTCCGTAGAACATAGCGTCGCCAAGCATATTTCCTCTTACGAAGACCGCGTTAAATACGTCGTCCACATTATAAAGCGGATGATCCTTTCCGAGAAGGAACGGCGCTACGATCGCATGGAGATGATCACCGTGGCGCTTGCTGGAAGCAAGCAGTTTGATGGTCATTCCCATTTCCTTGGCGTACATCATATCCTTCTTTGTGATCTTTGTGATCCCTTCCGTATAGATATCCTCAAAGTCAACCTGCTGTCCTGAGATCAGAGAAGAGAGGATCGCGATCTTGCGGCAGGAATCATATCCTTCCACATCCGCCTCCGGATTTCTTTCAGCATATCCTTTCTCCTGAGCCTCTTTGAGCACCTCTTCGTAGTCTGCTCCCTCATAAAACATCTTTGTCAGAACGTAGTTTGTGGTCCCGTTGAGAATTCCCGTGATCTCTTCAATCTCATCCGCTGTCATGCAGGAATTAAGCGCACGGATGATCGGGATTCCGCCTCCCACACTTGCCTCGAAAAGGAAGTTGATATCCCTCTCCCTTGCGATGGAGAGCAGCTCTGCGCCATGCTTTGCCACAAGTGCCTTGTTTGATGTGGCAACGCTCTTCCCCGCCTCAAGGCAGCGCTTCACATAAGTGTAGGCAGGCTCGATGCCTCCCATCACTTCCACCACGATCCTGATCTCCGGATCATTTATGACCGTCTCAAAATCATGAACGATCTTTTCCTGAACCGGATCTCCGGGGAAATCCCTGAGATCCAGAACATATTTTACATTGATCTCGTCAGCGGCACGCTGGGTGATGATCTTTTTATTCCTCTCCAGGACTTCCACCACTCCTGATCCCACTGTGCCGTATCCCATCACTGCTATATTTACCATTACTTCCTCCCTTTCTGTGCTTCTGCGTTCATACTGAGGTAGGCATTGATAAACGGATCGATATTGCCGTCCATCACACTTCCCACATTACTGATCTCCGCATTTGTCCTGTGGTCCTTCACCATGGTGTATGGCTGCATGACATAAGAACGTATCTGGTTTCCGAAATTGATATCCTTTACCTCTCCTCTGATATCCGACATCTTTTCTGCCTGCTCCTGCTGCTTCATTAGATAAAGCTTGGATTTGAGCATCTGCATCGCCTTGTCCTTGTTCATGTGCTGTGAACGCTCATTCTGGCACTGCACAACAATCCCTGTCGGCAGATGCGTGATCCTGACAGCGGAAGATGTCTTATTAATATGCTGTCCGCCGGCACCGCTGGAACGGTAAGTGTCGATCTTCAGGTCATCATCGTTGATCTCGATGTCGATGTCCTCCTCGATATCCGGCATCACGTCACAGGAGGCAAAAGACGTCTGTCTCTTTCCCGCCGCGTTAAAGGGCGAGATCCTGACGAGACGGTGCACCCCCTGTTCTGAGCGAAGATATCCGTACGCGTTCTCTCCATTCACCTGGAACGTCACGCCTTTGATCCCCGCCACATCGCCTTCCAGATAGTCCAGGACCTCCACGCTGTAGTTTTTCTTCTCAGCCCAGCGCGTATACATCCTGTACAGCATATTTGTCCAGTCACAGGATTCCGTACCGCCGGCCCCGGCATGGAGCGTAACGATCGCGTTATCCCTGTCATAGGGTCCGGTCAGGAGCGTGCTGATGCGCAGTTCCTCAAACCGTTTCTCAAACTGTTCCAGTTCTTCCTCTATGCCGGCCACGGTCTCCTCATCGGTGTCCTCCTCACTCATTTCAATAAGGAGAGACATATCCTCATAGTCTGCATAAAGCTTCTCGATCTGTTCCACAGAATCCTGAAGGTTCTTCAGTTCCTTCATCACCTGCTGGGAGGCTTCCGGGTTATCCCAGAATCCCGGTTCTTCAATTCTCTTCTGTAATTCTTCGATCCTCAACTTCTTTGAAGCCAGGTCAAAGTGAATCCCTCAAATCTTTCAGCGGTTCTTCATATGCGCCCAGTCTGGACTTTAATTCTTCTACTAAAACCACCTTGATCACCTCTTTCATAAATAGATATTTATCAGTAAAGCGCAAGAACACTCCTGCCCGATCTCAGGCAGTCTGCTTTCTTCCGCAGCACTGTTTGTACTTCTTTCCGCTTCCGCAGGGACATGGATCATTTGGATAAATCTTCTTTGTCTCCCGCTTCTTCGGTGCGCGTACCGCGCTGTCGTCTTTGTTCGTTCCGGTCACCTTCGCGACTTCCTCGCGCTCTACCTTCTGCTCCACACGGATGCGGAACAAAGTCCTCAGCGTCGTCTCTGCGATCATGTTCGTCATTTCTCCGAACATGTCGTATCCCATCATCTTATACTCAACCAGCGGATCTCTCTGCCCGTAAGCCTGAAGTCCGATACCCTGACGGAGCTGATCCATATCATCGATATGATCCATCCATCTGGCGTCGATGACCTTCAACAGAACGACACGCTCCACTTCACGCAGCTGTTCCGCTTCCGGGAACTCAGCCTCTTTCGCCTCGTAGGCCTTTACTGCCCGCTCTTTAAGCAGATGCTTAAGTTCCTTCTGCGCATATCCTGGCACTCTTCCGGCGTCGGGAGCTGAAGCTGAGGAATCACATTGTGAAGGTTCACGTCAAGTCCCTTCAGATCCCACTCGTCAGACTCCGCATCCGGAGCCGCAAAGCGGTCCGTAATATTCTCCACATACTCTGTGATCATATTGTAGATCGTGTCTCTCATGCTCTCCCCGTCGAGGACTCTCCGGCGCTCGCCGTAGATGATCTCCCTCTGCTCGTTCATGACCTGGTCATATTCCAGCAGGTTCTTACGGATGCCGAAGTTGTTGTTCTCGATCTTCTTCTGAGCTTTCTCAATGGCGCTGGAAAGCATCTTGTGCTCGATCTGCTCGCCGTCTTCCACGCCCAGTGTGTTAAACACGTTCATCAGCTTCTCGGAACCGAACAGGCGCATCAGATCATCCTCCAGGGAAATATAGAAGCGGGATTCACCCGGATCCCCCTGACGTCCGGAACGTCCGCGGAGCTGATTGTCAATACGTCTGGACTCGTGCCGTTCTGTACCGATGATCTTCAGACCGCCGGCCTTGCGCGCCTCGTCATCCAGCTTGATATCCGTACCACGTCCGGCCATATTTGTAGCGATGGTGACCGCTCCATGGATACCGGCATCTGCAACGATCTCCGCCTCCAGCTCATGATATTTTGCATTCAGCACATTGTGCGGGATTCCTTCCTTCTTGAGCATCCTGCTCAGGAGTTCGGAAACCTCGATGGTGATCGTACCCACCAGCACCGGCTGCCCGGTGGCGTGAGCCTCTTTCACCGCCTCGATCACAGCGTGGTATTTTTCCTTCTTTGTCTTATAAACGGCATCCTCCAGATCCACACGCTGTACCGGTACATTGGTCGGGATTTCCACAACATCCATGCCGTAGATGTCGCGGAACTCTTTTTCCTCTGTGAGGGCTGTACCGGTCATACCGCTCTTCTTGTCAAATTTGTTGAACAGGTTCTGAAATGTGATGGTCGCAAGCGTCTTGCTCTCTCTTCTGACCTTCACATGCTCCTTCGCCTCGATGGCCTGATGGAGTCCGTCAGAATAACGGCGTCCCGGCATGATACGTCCGGTAAACTCATCTACGATCATGACTTCGCCCTCCGGCGTCACCACATAATCCTGATCGCGGAACATCAGATTGTGCGCCCTGAGAGCCAGAATGATGTTGTGCTGTATCTCCAGGTTCTCCGGATCCGCAAGGTTTTCAATATGGAAGAACTTCTCCACCTTTTTCACACCGTCTTCCGTAAGGTTGACAGTCTTCTCTTTTTCATTGACGATAAAGTCTCCTGTCTCCTCGATCTCCTCGCCCATGATGGCGTTCATCTTGGAGAACTCCCCGCTGGCCTCGCCGCGTTCCAGCTGCCGCGCAAGGATATCACACGCCTCGTACAGCTTTGTGGACTTCCCGCTCTGTCCGGAAATGATAAGCGGTGTTCTTGCCTCATCGATCAGGACAGAATCGACCTCGTCAATAATGGCAAAATGCAGACCTCTCTGCACAAGCTGCTCTTTGTAGATCACCATGTTATCTCTCAGATAATCAAATCCAAGCTCGTTGTTCGTGACATAGGTGATATCGCAGTTATAAGCGGCACGCCGCTCTTCGTTTGTCATGCTGTTCAGAACAACACCGACAGTGAGCCCCAGAAATTCATGGACTTTTCCCATCCATTCCGCGTCACGCTTTGCCAGATAGTCATTGACCGTGACAATGTGTACGCCTTTGCCTTCAAGGGCATTCAGGTACGCAGGAAGGGTCGACACCAGTGTCTTTCCTTCACCGGTCTTCATCTCGGCGATACGGCCCTGATGAAGGATGATGCCTCCGATCAGCTGCACTCTGTAGTGCCTCATACCAAGCGCTCTGTACGCACCTTCACGGACAACGGCAAACGCTTCCGGGAGAAGATCATCCAGGGTCTCTCCCTCTTTCAGACGTTCCTTGAACTCCCTGGTCTTGCCGCGCAGTTCCTCATCCGACAGGGCTTTCATCTCCGGTTCCAGCGATTCGATCCGGTCGACGATCGGGTAGATCCGTTTCAGTTCATTTTCGCTGTGAGTTCCAAAGATCTTTTCTATAAATCCCATATCCCGTAATTAACTCCTTAAATATATATTTAGTGTCTGACAGACGACACCACTCTGTTCTCCATTCTAGCACTAACTTCCGCCTAATTCAACAAGTTCATAGTATGTTAACAAGTTTCTCATACGGTATCTTCCCTCCGAACAGGTCCAGGGCACTCCCTATGGTAAAGTCCAGACGGCCTCCGCTCACTTCCCGGAACCGTTCCAGATCCTCCACAGAACCGATCCCGCCCGCATATGTAACAGGGATCCCCTCCCATCCGGCAAGCATTCTGACCAGTTCCGTCTCCATTCCGGATGACTTTCCTTCCACATCTACACCGTGGATGAGGAACTCATCGCAGGATCCTGACAGAGTTTCCAGTACTTCCGGGCACAGTTTTACATCGGTAAATTTCTGCCACCGGTCCGTCACAATGTAATATCCATCCTTCTTTTTCCGGCAGCTCAGATCCAGTACAATATGCTCTTTTCCCACAGCCGCAACCAGTTTTTCAAGATTTTCTCTGTGGAACGTGCCATCCTTAAACACATAGGACGTAACGATCACATGGCTTGCACCTGCTTTCAGATACTCCTGTGCATTCTCAGCATTGATTCCGCCGCCCAGCTGCATTCCTCCGGGATAGGCTTTAAGTGCTGACATTGCCTGCGCCTTCGTGGCATTATAATATTCTGATCCGGGCGGGTTGAGCAGTATAATGTGCCCGCCTCGCAGTCCGTCCTTCCGATACAGTTCTGCATAATACTCCGCTCCCAGTTCGGACGCGAAATTGTCTTTTGCGCTGTTTCCTTCATCTCTCAGGCTTCCGCCCACGATCTGCTTTACTTTTCCGTTATGTATGTCGATACAGGGTCTGAATCTCATGTCCCTCGTCCTCCATTTCTTCACAAAGAGGACAGGCCCTGATGCAAAGGGTCTGTCCCCTTTGCATCGGGGCCTGACCCCTTTGCAGATATCACTTATCTGTTTTCCTGCATATCCTTCTGTGCTCCATTGTCTTCTGTCAGATCATCTGTCGCTTTGTCTACGCCGTCTGTCACATCATCTGTCACATCGTCCACGCCATCTGTCACGTCGTCTACCGCGTTATCAATGATACCATCTCCATCGGTGGCGTCATTGACGTTGCTGTTATCTGTATCGTTCCGGTCCGTATCTTTCCGGTCGTCGTCATTCTGTGTAGACTGATCCGCTCCATTGTCCGCATTATCCCTGCTGCTGCACGCTGCTGTTCCCAGAAGGACAAATGTACAGGTCATAAGCAGGAGCATTTTTTTCATTGTTTTCATAAAAGTATCTCCCTTTCCACAAATATTGTTGTATCCTTACTATCTGCATTTCCAACAATATTTATGCAGGGTCCACTTAATTTTTTGCATTTTTCCGGAGTTTTTCCATCGCCCTTGCCTCGATCTGGCGGACACGTTCCCTGGTGACATTGAGCGTATTTCCAATTTCTTCCAGAGTATGCGTCTTTCCATCCTCAAGGCCGTACCGGAGACGGATGACCTGTCTCTCTCTGTCGCTTAAAGAATCCAGCAGTTCGCTGACCTCTTCCTTCCGCACAAGGGAATCCATCGCCTCCTCCGGCGTTGCCTCAGTACGGTCCTCCACCATATCGCCCAGGCTGTTCTCCCCCTCTTCGCCTACAGGAGTTTCCAGTGAAACCGGACTCTGGAGATAACTCAGTATATCCTTTATGTCTTTCTCTGTCTTTCCCGGAATTTTTTCCGCGATCTCTTTTGGAAGCGGTTCCCTTCCAAGCTCCTGCTGGAGTTCTTTGGAGACCTTCTGCACCTTTTTCATATTCTCAGCCACATGAACGGGAACACGGATCTCTCTGGACTGCTGGTCGATCGCGCGCTGCATCGCCTCCTTGATCCACCAGGAGGCATAGGTGGAAAAGCGGTTTTCCTTTGTGTAATCATATTTTTCTGCCGCCCGCATCAGGCCCATGTTTCCCTCCTGGATCAGGTCCATAAGCTGTACGCCCCGTCCTGTATAATGTTTGGCAATGGAAACCACAAGACGCAGATTCGCCTCTGCAAGTTTCTGCCTCGCGGCAGCATCCCCTTCCGAACTCTTCCGCCCCAGTTCCCGTTCTTCCTCCTCACTCAGAAGGGGAATCTGTCCTATCTCATTGAGATAAATCTTCAGCGGCTCTGTCAGCATGCTTTCCTGTATGTTCAGTTCATTTTCCATAGTCTCATCCATCCTGCCTTATATTTTTTCAATGATCTCTCCGTTTCTGTATGCCGCAAGGAGTCTTTCCAGATCTTTTACCTGTTCTTTCAGTTCCCGTCCGATATCCGTATCGCCGACAAGGCAGCGGTCCATCATCCTGCTGACGATCGTGGTCTCCGAATGGATATCTTTTTCCTTCGCGATCGCCGCCTCAGTGGATTCAAACGGCTCATGGGCTACAAGCCTCAGTCCATAGGAATTATAGATCAGAGTATATCCCGCGATCCCGGTTTCCTTCTGATATGCCCGGGAGAACCCTCCGTCGATGACCAGAACTTTCCCGCCGCATTTGACCGGGCTCTCCCCGTCTTTTCTTTTTACCGGCACATGTCCGTTGACGATATGCCCCTTCTTCGGATCCAGTCCGAATTCTCTCAGGATCCGGTCGATCACATCCTCATTCTCAAGAAATGTATAATATGGGTTCTTTTTTTCCACATGAGTCTCTTTTTCAGCAAGAAAATACCGCTCAAATGTGGCCATCTTATTCTTTCCGAAAAGCGGTGAATCCGGATGGAGCCATATATACCACATAATATCTTTTCCGTCCTGACGTTCCTTCCCGTCAAGGGCGAAAAAGCCTTTTCGCACATAACTGTCGAGTACGTCATACAGCTCTTTTCCTCTGTACTTCTTTCCGAAGACGGAGACCTCCTTCAGATTCCCCTCGCTGTCGAGCGGGACACATCCATGATAGAGAAGGTTGTCATTAAACACCTTGTACAGACCGCCCTTTGCCAGCAGAAACCGCATATGCTGCTGCAGTTTTTCGCATCCAACAAACGCCCGTTCCAGCCGGTCCATGATATCCTGCTCCTCTGTGCTGAGTGCGTAGGGATCCGACGGATCAACGGTCGGGAAGTTCTTGTCAAGCAGTCGGTATTCTTTTCCTTCCAGTGTGACCGTACCCTTTTCATAGTCGATCCTGTGCAAAACTGCGCGGTCATCCAGACCAAATTCCTTCTGTCTCCGAATGATCTGTCCCTCCACCTTAAACTGGATCACAGAGATTGCCTTATGGATACGCAGGTTCATCTCTGTCTCCTCAGGATCCGTTTTATCTGCTGCCTTCAGTTTAAAACACTCACATGGATCATTTCCATAAACCTTGAGCGCGAATGCGGCAAGCGGGAGCAGATTGATCCCGTAGCCGTCCTCAAGAATATCCAGATTGCCGTAACGAGCGCAGATTCGGATCACATTTGCAATACATCCCATCTGCCCCGCTGCCGCCCCCATCCACAGCACATCGTGATTTCCCCACTGGATGTCCACTGAATGATAGGACATCAGCTTGTCCATGATAATATGGGGACCGGGACCTCTGTCAAAAATGTCTCCTACAATGTGAAGATGATCAACCACAAGTCTCTGGATCAGTTCGGAGATCGCTATGATAAACGGTTCTGCCCGTTTGATCCGGATGATCGTAGAGATGATCTCATTGTAATAGGACTCTTTGTCGTTCAGTTCTGCCTTCTCTGTGATCAGTTCTTCGATCACGTAGGCAAAATCTTTGGGCAGCGCCTTTCTTACTTTAGAACGGGTATACTTGCTCGCCACATGCTTGCTTACCTGAATAAGCCGGTACAGATTCACCCTGTACCAGTCGTCCATGTTTGTCTCTGTCTGCCTGACAATGCTCATCTTTTCCTTCGGATAATAGATCAGAGTGGCAAGAGACTTTTTATCTCTCTCGCTCATGGTATTTCCGAAAACTTCCTGGATCTTCCTCTTCACCGATCCTGATCCGTTTTTCAACACATGAGAAAAGGCTTCATATTCTCCATGTACGTCCGTCAGGAAATGCTCCGTTCCCTTGGGAAGATTGAGGATCGCCTGCAGATTGATGATCTCTGTGGACGCCGCCGCGATCGTAGGATACAGATCCGACAGTCGTTCCAGATATCTCGTCTCCAGATTTTTCATTCTGTTTTCCCTCCACATTAACGCACCCGCATCCTGTGCTGCCCTCCCGGCGGAATCAGAACTGTATCACATCGCTCATGTCATACATTCCGGGCGCTTTCCCTGCCAGGAATTTTGCAGCTTCCACAGCTCCCTTTGCAAAAACATTTCTGGAATATGCGCTGTGTTTGAACTCGATCACTTCATCCGTTCCTGCAAAGATCACCTCATGGTCACCCACGATCGTGCCTCCGCGTACTGCTGAAATCCCGATCTCCTTCGCATCCCTCTTCTGTCTCACCTGGCTTCTGTCATAGACGTAGTGGTATTCCCCGTTCAGAGCTTCGTTGATCGAATCTGCAAGTGCCAGAGCAGTTCCGCTCGGCGCATCCAGTTTCTGATTGTGATGGCGCTCCACAAGTTCAATGTCGTAGCCTGAATTTCCAAGCACTTTCGCCGCATCTTTCAGAAGTTTCATCAGAAGATTGATTCCGAGGGACATATTGGCAGACTTGAGGATCGCCGTCTTTCCAGCCGTCTCCTGGACTTTCTCAAGCTGTGTCTCGGAAAGCCCTGTGGTACACAGCACTACAGGAAGCTTCTTCGCCGCGCAGTAATCAAGGAGCGCGTCCATTGCTCCCGCATTGGAAAAATCAATGACCACATCCGCTTCCACATCGCATTTTTCGACAGAATCAAACACCGGATACTCATTCGGCACTCCGGTATAGGCATCCACACCTGCCACGATCTCTGCATCCGCATCGTTTTTCACAAGCTCCGTGATCATTCTTCCCATTTTACCATTGCATCCATGTAATAAAATTTTTGTCATATTTCTGTCCTCCATGCTGATCATAAAATGATGTCGGGGCAAAAGCCCCAGACTATGTCAATATAAAAAGAATATCACATTTGAAAACTTATCTCAACATTTATGCGCATCTTTACTTGAGCCGGATATATGTGATAAGATTTATGAAAATGTGTTTTCACCAGAGCTGGCACATTACTATTTCAAAGAAAAAGGAGATCTGAAAAATGAAAGTGCGTATGGCATCAGAAAAAGATATTGACAGGATCCACGAACTGCTCTCCCAGGTGGCAATGGTCCATCATAAAGGGCGCCCGGACCTCTTTAAATACGGGCAGAGAAAATATACGGACGATCAGCTCCGGGAGATACTCAAAGACGAGAAGCGCCCGATCTTTGCAGCCGTAGACGAGGACGACCGTCTGCTTGGATACGCATTCTGTATCTTCCAGCAGCATCTGGACGACAACATCCTCACCGACATTAAAACCCTGTATATCGACGACCTCTGTGTTGATGAAACTCTGCGAGGGAAGCATGTCGGAACTGCGATTTACGAAGCAGTCCTGGACTTTGCAAAGAAAAAAGGCTGCTACAATGTCACTCTCAACGTGTGGAGCTGTAATGAAAAAGCAATGAAATTCTATCAGGCAAGAGGACTTAAGCCCCAGAAAATCGGGATGGAAGTCATACTGTCTGACGACAGGGACTCAGTTTCAGAGTCATATGAACCAGAAAAAGCTGTGACGGACTAACCCGACACAGCTTTTCTCGTTTTATATCCTTTTTAATAATCCGACAACTGAACTTTTATCTTCGGAGGGAGAGGCTTTTTGTTTCTCTCCGCTTCTTCTTCACTGCGGAACATCTGTTTCTCGGTTCTGAAAAGTGTCCCACATATTCCGACACGCTCCAGAAGATAGCCTGAGCCCTTCCGTCCCACGACTTTCGCCATGATTATCTTATTTTCTTCATCCAGGATATAACAGGAGTCACCTCGAATATATGGCATATTGCATCACCTTCCTCTATGATACAATAGCAAATATGAATCTGTTTTTCAAGTGGATACTTCCTCGACATTTTCTGCAGGGAGCAGACTTCCCATGCTCCTCAGGCTGATAGCCAGTGTTGACGTATTATGGAGCAGGGCCGATGTTGTCGGCCGGATCACTCCTGTGACGCCTAGAAGGATCAGCGCTGAATTGATTCCCACGATTCCCCTGTAATTACAATGGATTCTTTTCATCATCCTGTCGGAGATACGTTTCAGAGTCACGATCTCTCGCAGATCATCCGCCGTGATCATGATATCCGAGATCTCCCGGGCTATCTCCGCGCCGTCACTGACCGCAATCCCTGCGTCAGCCGCAGAAAGAGCAGGAGAATCATTGATACCGTCTCCGATCATAATGACCTTTCTCCCCGCAGCCTTCTCCCGCTCAATAAATCCGGCCTTATCTTCCGGCAGCACCTCTGCATAATATTCATCTACCCCTACTTTCTGTGCGATCGCCGCCGCAGTCCGCTCACTGTCTCCTGTCATCATGACGATCTTTGTGATTCCTTCCGCGCGCAGCTCTTTCACCATCTCTCCCGCCTCTTCCCGAAGCGGATCTTCAATGCAGATCACCGCAGCCAGTTCCCGGTCAACAGCCAGATACAGATGAGAATATTCCGTCGGCAGATGATTGAACCTGTCCTGGTATTCAGACCTCACCCTGCATCCTTCATCCTCAAATACAAAATGACTGCTTCCGATCACAACCTTCCTGCGGTCAATATGAGATGAGATCCCATGAGCCACCACATACTCCACCTTCGAATGCATCTCCTCGTGAGACAGCCCGCGTTTTCTCGCTGCGTCCACTACCGCTTTTGCCATGGAATGAGGAAAATGTTCCTCCAGGCATGCCGCGATACGCAGACATTCTCCTTCCGGATATTCTCCAAACGGGACAACCTCCTTTACGGTCGGTTTTGCCTTTGTCAATGTTCCGGTCTTGTCAAATACGATCGTATCTGCCGCAGCCACCGCCTCCATGAATTTTCCGCCCTTTACAGTAATGTTTCTCTCCCCGGCCTCCCGGATCGCAGACAGTACAGAGATCGGCATGGCAAGTTTCAGCGCACAGGAAAAATCTACCATGAGCACGGATAATGCTTTTGTGACATTTCTGGTAAGCAGCCATGCCAGCCCGGTTCCCAGCAGTGTATATGGGACAAGCCTGTCGGCAAGGTGTTCTGCCCTGCTCTCAGCAGAAGATTTCAGTTTTTCAGAATCTTCGATCATTGTAACGATCTTTTCAAATCTTGTAGATCCTGAAACCGCTTTTACAAGAACCTTAAGTTCTCCTTCTTCCAGGACAGTTCCCGCATACACGGACTGTCCGGCAGTCCTTCTCACAGGCATTGATTCGCCTGTAAGAGACGCCTGGTTTACCATTCCTTCGCCCGAAGACACTTCCCCGTCAAAGGGGATCACATTTCCCATGTGGATCACAACAGTGTCTCCCTTCCTGATCTCCGATGTCTTTACCAGGATCTCCTGCCCCGCCTTCTCCATCCATACTTTTTTAATGTTCAGAGACATGCTGCGTGCCAGATCTCCCACAGATTTTTTGTGCGTCCACTCTTCCAGTATCTCTCCAACGCCCAGGAGAAACATGACGGAACCTGCCGTATTGATATCCCCCCGAAGGACAGACACTCCGATTGCCGCAGCATCCAGTACCGGCACTTCTATTTTCCCCTGTCGCAGGCACCGGATCCCCTCCCAGATATATTTCACCGATTTCAGGACCGTGTACACCGCCCTTACAGGATAGGGCAGAAACAGTTTACTGCTGTAGTGGAGTATAACTTTTGTGATCAGCTTTTCTTTGTATTCTGTATTCAGCCTGCGCCCGGAACTGGCGGATATGTTCTCCGGCACTTCCACCCTGCTGTAACGGAACTGTTTCAGCAGCATGATCAGATCTTCCTTCTCTCCTGTATAGCAGATGACAGCGTCCGCGGTGCGTTCATATACTTTGACGCTCGTTATGTTCTCCTGCTTTTCAAGGAACCAGGAAAGAGTGTCCGCCTCCGAACACGTCATTCTTCTCTGAACGGCATGGATACGGAGACGGCCTTTTAATTCATGCTTTATGACAAATCTCATAGCCGGCTATTCAACTTCTTTCAACACATCCGCACCGGCATTAACTTCTGCACTTTCTTCCACGTTCGCAGCTTCCTGAGCCGCTCTCTCATCATTGATCTGCTGAGCTTCCGCCAGGATATCCTCTGCGTTTTCCTGAACCGTCGTCGCTGTTTTCAAAACGCATTCCTTCGCCCTTAAAACAGCTGCCGTACAGTTCGTGTAAACCTTCTTTGCATCTTTGCTCGAAAGAATCTTTATCCCCGCCGTTCCAAACAGAACGCCGCCTGCAAAGATCCCCAGTTTTTTCAGCCTGAAAATGTCCATCATAGTGATTACCTCCTATTTGTGTCTGTAGCCCGTATAAAATACCATCACAAAGCAAAAGACCGCAGCCCATGCCCAGAATCTGTGTTGTTTCATACCTCACCACTTCCTTATACCAAATATATGTAGGCTTCTGCCCGCTGACACATTATACCGCCACTAATTTGAGGTAGTCAAAACTAATCATCTCTGCTGATAAATATTCTCAGTACCGCTGTGTTTATTCTGCCACAATAATATTATCAGTATTTTTCAGCCCCTCCGGAATCCGGTCAGTTATGACCGATGCCAGCAGGAACTCTCCGAAACTCACCGGACTTGTCTGATGGAATTTCGTGCTGTCGCAGAGAACATATCTCTTTTGTGTATGCCTCATGGCACATTCCTTGATCATGGCCTCATTGATATCGGGAGTAGTAAACCCCGACAGCTCACTGACACCATTTGTTCCCCAGAACCCCTTCGTAAAGTTGTATTTCTGGAGCGCCGCATAGGCCTCGTTCCCAACGATAGCTTCCGTCGCCGCCTTCAGTTCTCCGCCTATGAGTATGACGCGAAAACCATTCTCAGAAAGCTTCAACGCATGAGACACTGCGTTTGTCACAAATGTTACCGATCTTTCCTGAATAAAGGGGATCATATATCCCGTCGTTGTCCCCGCATCCAGATAAACAAAATCGCCCGCTTCGATCAGAGAGGCCGCATATCTGGCAATACATATCTTCTGATCTCTGTTCTGTTCTCTTCGAAGGGCCACCTTTTCGTCTTTCGTGGCAAGCCTGCTCTGCACCTGTACTGCCCCGCCAAATACTTTTACCAGGGCTCCTTTTTTATGAAGAGAATTCAGGTCTCTTCGAATCGTAGATTCTGAAGCGCGGAACTTTTCCGTCAGTTCCTGTACAGTTACACTGCCTTTCTCCTCGAGCATCTGCAGTATTTCATCCTGTCTTGTTTCTGTCAACATTTTCTTCTCCTCCGCAAAGCCGTTCTGAAAAGAAAAGCGGATTCCCGGAATCCGCTTTTCCAATGTTCACTGTTTATTTTATTCCTAAATCTCTGCTTCGGCAAGCACAAGCAGTTCTGAAACTCATTCCTGGACCTTTTTCTTCAGCAGTCCGAGAAGTAATGCTCCCACAACTGTTCCAGCTACCAGGGCGACAAGGTACATCAGAGGATTTGACACCACCGGGAATACGAAGATTCCGCCGTGAGGAGCCATCAGTGTGCACCCGAACGCCATGGAAAGAGCGCCTGACAGAGCTGAACCGACGATGCATGACGGCAGTACATGCAGCGGATCCGATGCCGCAAACGGGATCGCTCCTTCTGTAATAAAGGCTAGTCCCATGATGAAATTGACCGGTCCGGACTCTCTCTCCTGTCTGGTAAATTTGTTCTTAAAGAGAAGCGTTGCAAGGGCGATCGCGCAGGGCGGCACCATACCGCCCACCATGACGGCGGCCATAATATCATAGTTTCCCGCAGCTATGGATGCTGTCCCGAATACATATGCGGCTTTGTTGAACGGACCGCCCATATCGATCGACATCATCCCGGCCACGATGATCCCCAGAAGAATCTTGCTGCTCCCGCTCATATTTGTCAGCGCAGTATTCAGTGCCGTATTCAGTGCGCCGATGGGAGGTTCCACAATATACAGCATGATCAGTCCGATCAGAAGGATCCCGAATACAGGATAGAGAAGGACCGGAGCGATCTTCTCGATCGACTCAGGAAGAACGCTGAACACTTTGCGGAGCAGCAGGATCAGATATCCCGCGATAAATCCGGCCAGCAGAGCTCCCAGAAATCCGGAATGTCCGTTTGAAGCGATCATTCCTCCAACAAATCCTACTGCCAGAGCCGGCCTGTCCCCGATACTCATGGCAATAAACCCGGCGAGTACAGGCAGCATAAATCCAAACGCGAGATCACCGATTCCTTTCAACGCTGCAGCCACCGGAGTGATAGTACCAAAATTGGCTCTCGCCTCATCCGAAAGCGAATTCACATCCACTCCAAATCCATCGATCAGGAACGCGAGTGCGATCAGGATACCTCCTCCTACAACAAATGGAAGCATGTGGGAGACTCCGTTCATAAGCTGCGTATAAACTTTGTGTCCCGCGCCGCCGGAAGCGCCCTTTTCCTTTTCTGTGGCAGGATGATCCGCGCGATACACAGGGGCCTCTCCATTCACTGCTCTCTGAACAAGCTGATCAGCTTTACTGATTCCGTCTGTCACAGGACATTCGATCAGTTTTTTCCCGTCAAACCTGTCCATGGGTACCTTTGCATCAGCAGCTATAATGATACAGTCTGCGTCTTTGATCTCCTGATCCGTAAATACATTTTTTGCGCCTCCTGATCCACGTGTTTCCACTTTCACAAAGCATCCTGCCGCCTTCGCTGCTTTCTCGATTCCTTCCGCCGCCATGTATGTGTGGGCGATTCCTGTAGGGCAGGATGTAACGGCGAGGATACGACATGTTTTGTCTGATGCATCCGTCTCGTTCTGAGCTGCCAGCTGATCGTCAATATCCGGCTTTTCCTGATCAGCCTTGTCGATCACTTCCAGGAATTCATCTACAGTGGCTGCGTTTTTCAATCCTTCCACAAATTTTTCATCCATAAGAAGCATGGAAAGTTTGCTCAGCACATCCAGGTGGACATTATCTTTCGTGTTTGGCGCAGCGATCAGAAAAATAAGATAAACCGGCTCACCGTCCAGCGAATCAAAATCCACACCATCCTTTACAACCATAGCCGCCAGCCCCGGACGGATGACAGCATCACATTTTCCGTGAGGGATCGCAATTCCTTCTCCGATTCCTGTAGTACCTTCCTCTTCCCGGTGATATACCTCTTCTCTGTATGCCTTCTCATCCCTGATCTTTCCGCTTTTTACCATCAGGGCAACCATCTGATCCAGCGCTTCCTTTTTTGAAGATGGCGCGCCGTCCAGTGAGATACTTCTTCTGTCAAGCAGTTCCGTAATCCTCATCTTTCTTTCCTCCCTTTCACAGCTTTATTTCTGTTGAACATTTTTAAAGTTCTCTGTAGAGTGTTCTGATCTCTTCTTCTGTTGCCAGAAGTTCTGAAAATGCGCTGGCGCTTCCCGCCGCGATCCCCATTTTAAACGCATGTTCATAATCTTTTTTCTCTGTCCATCCTGCAATAAATCCTGCCACCATGGAATCGCCGGATCCGACAGCGTTTACCAGTTTTCCTTCCGGGACGGGGCGCATATGCACCTGCTGTCCGGCGTCCAGCAGGACGGCTCCCTTCCCTCCCATGGAGACAAGCACATTCCTCGCACCTTTCTCCTGAAGCTGACGGGCATACGGGATGACATCCTCTCTCTCTTTCAGAGTCACCCCGAAGATTTCTCCAAGTTCATGATGATTGGGTTTGATCAGGAACGGATGGTATTCAAGCACATTGAGCAGCAGGTCCTTCGTTGCGTCCACCACAAACGTGACGCCTCTGTCCCGAAGTCTTGCCATGATATCGCTGTAGATTGAATCAGGCATGCTGGAAGGAATGCTTCCCGCCAGTACAAGTGTGTCGCCCTCTCCGAGTTTATCCAGTTTCTGCATGAGTGCCTCCACGGCATCCCTGCTGATGACCGGCCCCTGTCCGTTGATCTCTGTTCCGTCAAATTCCTTCATCTTCACATTGATCCTGGAGAAACCGGTGTTTATTTCGATGAATTCGCTCCGAAAGCCAAGTTCTTCTACTCTCCGCCGTATCTCTGCTCCTGT
This sequence comes from Candidatus Mediterraneibacter excrementigallinarum, assembly GCA_019120075.1. Taxonomy (GTDB): domain Bacteria; phylum Bacillota; class Clostridia; order Lachnospirales; family Lachnospiraceae; genus Mediterraneibacter; species Mediterraneibacter excrementigallinarum. Next base: position 3,570 of record DWVT01000083.1, on the reverse strand, counting down.
AAACCCTGCGGTAAAGCCAAGCGCTGTGTTTTCTATCCCCAGATTTTTCAGGACAGTGGAAACATTGATTCCTTTTCCTCCCGGCAGGATCATTTCTGATACAGTCCGGTTCGTATTTCCCAGTTTGAATCCCTCTGTCCCGACAATATAGTCCAGGGAAGGATTAAATGTAACTGTGTAGATCATTTTCCTTTTACCTCCTCTTGTTAGTTTCATTATATATTCATTTTCATTCATATTCAATCATAATAATTCACAAAAATCAGATATATTTTTAGTTAATATTTACAATCATTCATATTCGTTCATAAAACAGCAAAAAAAATATAACCAGACCTCAAAATAGTCCGGTTATATTTTCGCAGATTTTCCTGCCGGATTCTTCACTTCAATCTTCGCAACTTTCTGATTCTTCAGATAGCCGCATTTCTTAAGCCCTTCCTGGATCACCATATTCCAGTTTCCGGGAGACAGATGATATGTTGTATCATCGTCCAGAACGATCACACAGCTGCATTCCGGCTGACAGGCTTCAGAACATTCTACCTTATACATGTTCTTACGGCTGATCGCTCCAATCTCCTCCAGCGCATTGATCATACGGTACACTGTAGCCACACCGATCTTCCCGTCGGACTTTGACGCTTTGTAGAAAATTTCTTTGCAGCTTGAACAGTCATTCTCCAGAATGATATCGATCAGCATCCTGCGCTGTTTTGTAATACGGCATCCGTTTTCCTTTAATCTTTCAATAATCTGTTCTTTCTTACTCACGCCGGCCTCCCGTCAGCATTTCGCCGTTTCTTACGAAGCTTTTATGTCCACAACACCATAACCCGCTTCCTCCACCGCATGTTTCAGCTCATCCTCATCAACCATACGGTCCATCAAAACTTCTGCTCTGTTCGCATGAAGATTCACCCTTGCCGCGACTCCGTCTATCCCGTTCAGGGCCCTGGTCACGCTGTTGGCACAATTCTGACAGTGCATTCCGGATATCTCAACAGTCCGCTTCGCAACCACCGGTCCATCCAGCTTCTTTTTCTTCGGCTTTTTGGTTTTGACCGTTCCGGAGCCTCCTCCGCAGCAGGCACCCTCTCCCTTAAAATGTCTGATCGAACTTTTTACCGCAAAGCTGAGCAGAACCACCAGAATAAGTACAATGATCACATTAACCATAACGATCCTTCTTTCACTCCATTACTGATATCATATGCTCTTATGATATGCTGATGACATGATAACCAATTTTTTCCACCGCATTCTTCAGGACATCATCTCCCACCGCTCTGTCATATGCGATCCTGGCGCTGCCCTTTGAAAGATTTACCTCGGCACGCACCCCGTCGATCCGGTTGAGCGTCATCGCAACGTCATTCGCACAGTGCGCGCAGCTCATTCCCGATATCTTCATCGTCCTTCTTCCTATCACCCGTCCTTCCAGCTTCTTCTTCGGAGTCCTTCCACTGCCCGGGCAGCTTCCACCGGCAGGACATCCGATACACTTCACACCTTTTTTCTTTTCCTTTACTATATACGTGACAGCGCTTCCGATCAGGATCACGAGAACGATCACTGCAATAACATCTGCCATTGAACCACCACCCTTTCTAACGTCAAGCGGTGGACAAAGTTTTCTCTTTGTCCACCGCTGATCATATGAAATATTGTCTATGCGTGCAGACTGTATTCCGCCGCAAATTTCTGATCCGACCTGCGTATTCTCCACAGGATAATGGCCGCGAATACCAGGATCGCGACGAGTCCCGGAACAAATGCAGTTCCAAGAGCCCCGGTCGTAGCAAGCGTTCCGATCTGATATACAAGGAATGCTACTGTATAACCGGTCGCAAGCTGGAGACAGATACCTCCGAACAGCCATTTTCCGCTCTTCATCTCAGAGTTCATCGCTCCAAGGGCTGCAAAACACGGCGGTGTATAAAGATTGAACATCAGATATGCAAGTGCCGCTGCTTTCGTAAGCCCCATGATCGTGGCCACTTCATTTCCGCTTCCGACCAATGCCAGTTCATCCGTATCGATCAGATTTGTCACACCGTAAACCACGGCGAGTGTACCGACAACATTTTCTTTTGCGATAAATCCTGTCACCGCTGCTGCCGCAAGCTGCCATACACCGAATCCAAGCGGAATGAAGAGGATTGAGATCGGATGAGCGATACTTGCCAGAATGGAAGTACCCTCGGCGCCTTCTTCCACAAGCTGGAACTGCCAGTTAAAGCTCTGCATGATCTGTACAACCGTGTTGCAGACCAGGATAATCGTTCCTGCTTTGATAATGTAAGCTTTGCCGCGCTCAAGCATGGAGACACACGCTCTCTTCAGGCTCGGGAGCTTATACTCCGGAAGCTCGATGATAAAGAAAGATTTACGGTATTTCTGGCCTGTGATCCTCTTGACGAGAAGAGCGCCAAGGAGTACCAGGAGAATACCCACAAGGTACATTGTAGCTGACACCCACCACGCATCCGCAAAGAACGCTCCTGCAAACAACGCTATGACGGGAATCTTGGCTCCGCACGGCATAAACGGTGTAAGCATAGCCGTTGTTCTTCTCTCTCTCTCGTTTCGGATCGTACGGGATGCCATGACACCCGGGATCGCACAGCCGGTGCCGATCACCATCGGAATAACGGATTTACCGGAAAGTCCGACTCTTTTGAAGATCGGATCCAGTACAACGGTTGCGCGCGCCATGTATCCGCAGTCCTCCAGAAGGGCGATAAGGAAATACATTACCATTACCAGCGGAAGAAATCCGACAACTGCTCCAACACCGCCAATGATACCATCAACAAGGATCGCATACAACAGTGGATTTGCATTTTCCATCATTCCGCCGACCCATCCCTGGAACGTTTCGATCCATGCGACAAGCCAGTCCGCTATCCATGTTCCCAGCGTCGTCTGAGATATGTAAAATACAAGGAAGATCACCACTGCAAATATCGGAATGCCGATGATCTTATGAGTGATGACAGCATCGATCTTATCCTGAATATTTTTATCTTTTGTAAAAACTTTTCTCTGCTCCACCTGTTTTACGATACCGTTGACAAACTCAAAACGTTTTCTGTCCGCAGCCTCAACCGCGCTTTTGTCATGCAGATCGATCTCTGCCTGGATATAAGGTGCTTTCTGGCCTTTTCCTTTCAGAGAAGCCGCCGCTTCAACCGCTTCTTTCAGGCCTTCGTGTCCGGAAGACGTAGATATCGTCTTGATCACAGGACACCCCAGCTTTTCCGAAAGAAGCTTTTCATTGATCTTTGTCTGCTTTTTGTCTGTGATATCACTCTTATTCAGAGCCACTACCACCGGAACTCCCAGTTCAAGAAGCTGAGTGGTGAAGAACAGGCTCCTGCTTAAGTTTGTCGCATCCACGATATTGATGATCGCGTCCGGATGTTCATTCTTGACATAGCTGCTTGTGATACTCTCCTCGGAAGTGAAAGGCGACATGGAATATGCGCCCGGAAGATCAACTGCGACCAGTTCCTCCGTTCCGCCATAATAAGCCTTTTTGATCAGGCTTTCCTTTCGCTCTACCGT
>DWVT01000082.1 GCA_019120075.1 Candidatus Mediterraneibacter excrementigallinarum | reverse complement strand
AATGAAAAATTTCTGATAAACAGAATATATTTATCGAAAAACAATAAAAATATATTGACATTTAATATGTACGCTCATATAATCCAGATAAAGGTAACTCAGAATATGGATTTTTATCAAAGGAGGACGTCATGAAGAGAAACGGATTTGTTTCATTTACAAAATTTTTTCTTGATTTTATGTTTTTTTCAGGCATACTGGTCGAGGTCACTCTTCCCTATATGCTGAAACTGGCGGGAAGATACTATTCGGCGGAAATAGGGAGGCAGTATATTCCGATGCTGGTCATCTTTGGGATATCGGGAATATGCGGTCTTATTATAGTCTTCAGTCTGAGAAGGATGATGCGGACAGTGATAGAAAGAAACTGCTTTGTCAGCGACAACACGAGAAGCCTTAAAGTTATGGGGAGAGTAAGTCTGGTCATCGCCGTACTTTTTCTGATCAAAAGTATACTGATCCCTACCCCGGCGTCATTTGTCATCGTGCTCACTTTTTTCATAGCGGGAATGTTCAGCCATGTGCTCAGCCTGGTGTTTGAGGAAGCGGTGCGTTTCAAAGAAGAAAATGATCTGACGATATAGGAGGGACAGCAATGGCAATAATCGTAAATCTTGATGTGATGATGGCAAAGCGTAAAATGAGTCTCACGGAACTGGCGGGCGAGATTGATATCACGATGGCAAATCTGTCTATCCTGAAAAATAATAAGGCAAAGGCGGTCAGGTTCACTACGCTGGACGCGATATGCAAAGCTCTGAAATGCCAGCCCGGAGATATTCTGGAATATGTGGAGGATGATTCGGATGAATGAGACCTATATAGAAAAAATGAGGAAGGATCATGGCTGGTTTTTACGGATGAGCCTGATCTTCGGAATTATATTCGTATTTTGTATCTACAGGAATATGTCGGGGATCACGTTTCCTCTGCTGACTGCTGTTATGATATGTTTTTCCACAGCGTTCCTGAGAAGAATGGGGATAACTTTTTCAAAAGACATGATTCCGTATGGAATCGGGATCATGCTGCTTGGAATATCCACATGCCGTACGGCAAGCGGATTTCTTCACTTTTTCAACTATGTCGGGATACTGCTGCTCTTCTGCGGGGCGGCGCTCCATCAGGTTCAGGATGACAGAAGGTGGGGATTCATCCAGTATGTGAAAAAGTTCTTTTCACTGGCGGGAATGTGGATCATTTCATTTGTGGAACCATTCCGAAGACAAGAGGAAGAAAAAGATGTGGATAACAAAGGCGGAATGTTGAAAAATAAGAAAACAAGAGCAGTCGGTGTGGGAATTTTGGCCGCAGTACTTTTCCTCTGTGTTGTTCTCCCGCTTCTGATGATGTCTGACAGGATATTTTCCAGATTTTTCACAGATTTTTTCAGCCTCTTTGATCTGGGTGAGATATTTGATGAATTCAATCTGGGAAATCTGATCGGGATCCTTATCACTTTCCTCATAGGGATGACTGGTATTTATGCCTTTTTTGCCGGTGTTTTCCGCATGAAACAGGGAGATGATGTGGAGGAAAACAGAAAAAAAGCGGATACTCTCACCGGGATCACATTTACCGGGATCCTTGCTGCAGTGTATGTATTTTACTCGGCGATACAGATCATTTACCTATTTCTCAGACTGGATACCGGTCTGCCGGACGGAATGACTTATTCACAGTATGCCCATGAGGGATTCTGGCAGCTTCTGTTCGTAAGTGTGATCAATTTCGCTGCCGTGGTCATCTGCATCCAGGTGTTCGGGGAAAACAGGATCTTAGGTATCCTGCTGTGTACTGTTTCCGTGTGTACCTGTGTGATGATCCTTTCCGCCGCATACCGGATGATGCTGTATGTGGGAGAATATGACCTGACTTTTCTGAGAGTGCTGGTCCTGTGGTTTCTGGCAGTTCTTATGGTCATTTTTTTCGGAGTGATATACAGCATATTCCGAAGGCAGTTCCGACTGTTCCGATACATCATGGCAGTGATCTCTGTGATGTACATCGGATTTTCACTGCTCCGTCCGGACGGACTTATAGCGGAATACAATATCGCAAATACAAAATCCATGAACTATGAGGATGTGATGTATCTCCTTTACGGGCTGTCGGAGGACGCGGCGCCGGAACTGATGGAGATCGATATGGACAATCTTCTGGAAATACAGGCTTTTCAGGAAGTAAATTATTATTTTAATGAGATCCAGAAAAGGTACGGCGACATGTCGCTGCGGACATGGAATTTATCGAGGAGCAGCGCTCTTGACACGGCGGAAATGTGGAAGGAAAATGCCGGAATAAATGGCATCGCCGTGGAATAGAATAGAGTATAACAGATGGGCGAGTCTTGAATCCAGGGAGGGGAGCAGGGAAAGTGGAGAATAAAATTACAACTGCTGTGATCAATTTTTTTATAAGGGCGATCATAGGAATGGCTCTCATATTTTTCATAAACCAGTATGTGCTCCCCTCTGATTCTTCAATTAATGTGGGCTTGAACGCGGTCTCTTTTTTGACATCCGGAACCCTTGGAATTCCTGGGGTCTGCCTTCTTTACGGGATCATGTGCTACAGAATTTTGTGAGGATTTCACAAAACGGAAAAATTTTTAATTCGGGGCTGGACAAATTCAAATCCATTGTTTTATAATGCGTCTTACACGGCAGGGGTCACCTGCCGGAGCATCCGTCTTCTGAGGAAAAGGCGGATGTGTCTTGGAACCGGTGTTATAGATACCGGACATCATGTGTTTTTATTCAGGCTGCAGCATCGCAGCAATATTTCAGATTATGCAGAGTGAAAAAAAGAAGGAGGGAAGAAGTGCGCCGGGACATTTCGTTCTGTGTGACGTTCAGAGAGAGTATTCAGAAAACCTGCTGAATGTACTGATCGAAAAGTTTCAGGGAGAATACCGTTTTCATCTTTTTCACGATATAGGGAAGGCGTCTGATCTTTCACGGAAAGTAAACGTGGATATCCTTGTGGCGGCAGAAGAGTTTGATAAAGAAGACAGGAGAAAAGTGGCCGCCGGCAGAAGATTCCTTCTGTGTGGAACCCGGGGGAGAAATGTGAGGGCAGGAGAAATCCCTGTATTCAGATATCAGTCTGCGGAGAAGATCATGGAGGAAATCCGGGAAAGTGAAGGAAGGAAAAGTGAAGGTCGGGAAGGTGAAATTCAGGAAAAGGATAAACTGACGGAGGCTGAGAAAACAGGGACGACGGGAACTGGGAAGCCGGATCCCGTGGAGAAGAGAAAGGAACCTCGCGTGCTTACCACAACGTCATTGAAGGGAGTGATCGGTGTCTATTCTCCGGTCCACAGGATCGGAAAGACCAGATTTTCGATCCGTCTGGGAAAACAGCTTTCGCAGAAGTTTCCCGTCCTTTATCTGAACCTGGAGGGAAATGCCGGAGGAGGATATTATTTTCCGGAGGATCCGGGACAGGACATTGGTGATCTGCTCTACTACATGAGGCAGGACGGGATCAATCCGGGGATGAAGATCAGCACAATGGCAGGTCAGTCAGACGGGATGGATTATATCATGCCCATGAAATATGAGCAGGATATAAAAACAGTAAAGAAAGAAGAATGGCTGGATCTTCTGGATATCATTCTGGAAAAGTGCATCTATGAGGCGGTCATCCTTGATCTCGGAGACTGCATTGACGGGTTGTACGACATCCTGAGAAAGTGCGAGAGAGTGTATACCCTGTATATCGATGAAGAGACCGCGCTGGCAAAGATGGAACAGTACGAGAAGAACCTGAGAGCGGCCGGATATTCGGATGTACTGGGCAAAACAGTGAAACGCAGAGTCGGAAGAGTACGCCGCACAGAAGGAAAACAGGCGGAAGCAGTATGACAAGGACAGAACAGTTTTATGAACGGATCATGCTACGGCTTGATATGACAAGGAACACAGAGGACGAAGAACTGCAGGAGATGATCCACTCTGTACTGGAGGAGGCGGGACGGGAGGAATATATTCCCCTGAATGAAAAGATCCGGATGAGCAGAGAACTGTTCAATGCGTTCCGCAAGCTGGATATTCTTCAGGAGATGATCGAGGATGAAGAGATCACAGAGATCATGGTAAACGGTACGGAAAATATCTTTTATGAGAAAGGAGGAAGACTGTACCGCTCTGAACGCAGATTCCTTTCGGAAGAGAGACTGTGTGATGTGATCCAGCAGATCGTGGGGGAGACAAACCGCTATGTAAATGAGTCATCACCGGTGGTCGACGCAAGGCTGCGGGACGGTTCCAGAGTGAACGTGGTACTCAGACCGGTGGCGGTAAACGGACCGATCATGACCATCAGAAAATTTCCGTCCGGGGAGGTGAAAATGGCTGACCTGGTGAGAATGGGAAGTCTGACGCCGGAATCGGCGGAGTTTATCGGGAAACTTGTAAGAGCGAAATATAACATTTTCGTCAGCGGCGGAACCGGCGCCGGCAAGACCACATTCCTGAATGCGATGTCTGATTTTATCCCCAAGGATGAGAGGATCATCACTATTGAGGACAATGCGGAACTCAGGATACAGGGGGTGGAAAATCTGGTCAGCCTTGAGGCGCGCAGCGCCAATCTGGAAGGGGACGGGGCAGTAACTATTAGAGACCTGATCCGGGCCGCACTGAGGATGAGACCAGACCGGATCATTGTGGGAGAGGTAAGAGGAGAAGAGACAGTAGATATGATCTCTTCCGCCATGCTGAACGGCCACAGCGGTTCCATGTCCACAGGTCATGCGAACAATCCGTCAGACATGATACATCGGCTGGAGACCATGATGATGATGGGGATAGATCTTCCTCTGACAGCGATCCAGAGACAGATTGCGTCGGCGCTGGATATCATCATTCATCTCGGAAGGCTCAGAGACCGGAGCAGGAAAGTACTGCAGATCGCAGAAGTGACAGGATACGAAGGGGATACGGTACAGACGAGGACACTCTATGAATTTCAGGAGGAGGGGATGAAAGATGAAAAGATTCAGGGAAAACTTATGAAGGTTAATGAAATCGCGGATCAGGGGAAGCTCCTGGCTGCAGGATATCGAGAAGCGTGAGTACGCTGCGGGGATCATAAAAGGGATACTCCTTTACGGGGCGGTGATCTATCTGTTTTACGGATCCGCTCTTCCGGCGCTGTTCCTGATCCCTCTCTGGGGCGTCTATATGAAACAGTGGGCGGAGGATATGACGTCGAAAAAAGAAGCGGAATTCAGAAATCAGTTCAGGGATTGTATCCAGGCAATGTCCGCGGCGCTGAAGGCAGGCTACTCCGCGGAAAATGCGATAAGGGAGACAAAGCGGGATATCGCTCCGATGTATTCTCCGGATAAAAGGATCATGAAAGAACTGAGACTGATGGTGCATCAGATCGAGATGAACAGACCGGTTGGACAGGTACTGGAGGAATTTTCGGAAAGAGCAGGACAGGAAGATGTGGAAAATTTTGTCCATGTATTTAACGCGGCAAAGAAAAGCGGAGGGGACAGTATCTCCATGATCAGAAGAGCAGTCCGGGTGATCAGTGAAAAGATAGACACGGAAAAAGAAATCCAGACCATGCTCGCCTCAAAAAAGCTGGAATTTGACATCATGTGTGCAGTTCCGCTTGTGATCATACTCTACATGAAGATGACATTCGGCGGATTTCTCGACGCCCTGTATGGCAACGCGGCGGGGGCGGCAGTGATGACCATATGCCTTATCCTTTATACAGGGGCATATCTTCTCGGAAGAAAACTGATCAGGATAGAGGTATAAAAAATTATGGCACTTCGAAATGACAGAATATGAAAAGGGATGATGCTATCATGGGCTGGAAGCTTGTGAAAAAGAAAATGAAAGATCCGGTTTACATAAAGTCGGGAATAGCTGTTGCAGTATCAGCGGTATGTTTCACAGGGGTCTTTCTGTGGGACAACGCGAAAGAGATAGAAAAAAACGAATCAGGACAGAAGATCCTTCAGAGAAATCAGCATGGACAGGGTGACAGTTCTGTACAGATCAGGGCGGAAGTAGGAGAAGAGAAAGAGGATATCAGCGTTACAGTTTCGGAACAGGCCTATACGGAAGAAGAACTTGAAGCTGTATTTCAGGAGGCTTCTGTAATACTGGAGGATATGATCCTGGGAGAGAATAAGAGCCTGGATGAGATCAGGACAGGTCTTTCACTGATACAGGAGATTCCGGATACGGGAATCTCGGTTTCGTGGGAACTGGATCGATATGATGTGATGGATCTTCAGGGAAATCTTATACCGGAGAAAATCCCGGAGGACGGGACAATGGTAAAACTTAGCGCATCCCTTCTCTATGAAGACAAAAAGGCTGTGTACGAATTTTATGCAAGAGTATATCCTCCGTTGAGAAGTTCATCAGAGCGGATGAGAAAGAAACTGGAGGAGGGACTCATTGAATCCGATGAGGTTACCAGAACAGAAGAGTATCTTGTACTTCCTGATCAGATCGGAGGAGAGCCGGTAGAATGGGACTATGCAGAGGATACGAGGGCGTTCGGCATTCTTATCCTGGGGGCAGGATGTGCCGCTATGATCTGTGTGTCTGAAAAACAGTCGGTGAAAAAAGAGGAAAAGCGCCGGATCCGGGAGATGAAACTGGATTATCCGCAGATCATCAATAAATTTAATCTGTATATCAGTGCAGGGATGACGATCCGGAGAGCATGGTTCTGTATCGCGGGAGATTATGAGAAGAAGCGGAAGAATTTCGGGACGAGAGCAGCCTATGAAGAGATGGTCTATACGATGCATGAGATACAGGGAGGAGCTCCGGAAGGAGAGTGCTATGAAAAATACGGGATACGGTGTGGAATATCCGGATACAGAAAATTCGGCACCATGCTTTCTCAGAACCTGAGAAAAGGCTCCAGAGGGATCACGGAGCTTCTGTCGAGAGAGGCGGAGGAGGCCTTTGAGGACAGGAAGAACCTGGCAAAGAAACTGGGGGAGGAGGCAGGGACAAAGATGATGATCCCCATGTTCATCATGCTTGCCGTAGTTTTTATCATCGTTATTGTTCCTGCATTCTTTTCAATCCAGATATGAGGAACCATTTGAACGGAAGAGAATAAGATATCAGAAGAAGAGAAAGGGGAATCGGTATGAAATCAAAAGTAGTCAGAGTAAAAAACAATATTGTCGGTCTCATACGCAGAGGAGAGGCCTATCTCATCAGTCACAGATATGTTTCCGGAGTTACGGTGATCGAGATGGTACTGATCCTTGTCATCATTATCGCTCTGCTGCTGATCTTTAAGAATCAGTTGACCAGTCTGATCAATACGATCTTTGAGAAGATCACAAGCGAGAGCTCAAAGATCTGATATGAAAAGAGGAGAGATCACTGTATTTCTGAGTATCGTATTTGTGCTCATGATTTCTTTTGTTTCCGGAATCCTTCAGGCTGCTGTGATCCAGTCAGCTAAAAACATGGGGCGTCTGGAAACGGACCGGGCTGTTTATTCTATTTTCGGAGAATATCAGAAAGAACTGCTGGAAGAGTACCATGTGTTCGGTCTGGAGGGAAGCTATGGGACCGGGAGTTATTCGGAAGAAAATCTGATAAGCCGGATGCACTATTACGGGACAGAAGGAACAGAGCATAAGATCACGGGGATTCAATATCTGACGGACAACAGAGGACAGGCTTTCCGGGAACAGGTACTTGCTTACATGGAGCAGGTAAACGGGATCGGGATAGTCAGAGAATTTACAGGACTCACATCAGAGTGGGAGGAACAGGAAATACAGGGACAGGAGATGGAAGAGATACAGACGGAGAGCATGGGTGAGATTGAAAATCTCAACGGTCTTCTGGAAAGTACGGAGGAACAACAGGCAGCCGGAGACAGTACAGAAGGAGAAATATCAGGAGCAGCAGAAGACATGTCAGAAAATCCGTTTTCCTTTCTGGAAAAGATAAAGCAGTATGGGATCGTGTCTGTGGTCCTGCCTGAGGATATGGAGATATCTGAGAAAGAAATCCGGCTGGAGACGCAGGTATCCTACAGAAGTCTGACTACAGGGAGAGGAAGCTTTCCGGTCAGGAGCGGAATGGACGGGATAGAGGAAAGGCTGCTCTTTAATGAGTATGTGCTGGATCAGTATATAAATGCTGTGCCTGAGGAAGAAGAAAATGAGGAGAGGAACAGATCGCTGGATTATGAGGTGGAATATATCCTTTCGGGGAAAAATTCGGATGAAGAAAATCTGGAATCTGTACTGTTTCGTATTTTTCTGATCCGGATGGCTCTCAACTATGCCTTTCTGCTTACGGATACGGAACGGCAGGGAGAGGCAGAACTTCTGGCTCTGACCGTGTCGGCGCTCATTCTGATGCCGGAGGCTGCCGAAGGGATAAAACAACTGGTGATCATAGCATGGGCTGCAGGAGAGAGCGTCACGGATATCAGAGCGCTCCTGTCCGGAAAAAGAGCGGCTCTTGTAAAGACGTCGGAGAACTGGCAGACTTCTCTGACCTCCCTGTTCAAACTGGGAGAGAGCGGAGGTACTGAGGGAAGAGACGATCAGGAAGGAATCTGCTACAAAGATTATCTGAGGATGCTTCTTTTCCTCAAGGATACCGATGATGTTACGATGCGTGCTCTTGACAGGACTGAAGAAAATTTAAGATCAGAGCAGCAGCTTGATCACTTCCGTGCAGATCACTGTGTGACCAGCCTGAAAATGGATAATACGGTCACTCTCTATAACAGTCTTACCTATCAGTTTCCCGTTCAGTTCGGATATGAGTAAACCCGGAATAAAAAACAAACAGAACTAACAAAAGCGGAATCTTGTCCCCGGTGCAGATGCCCTTTCCGCATCATGCAATTCCTCATTGCAACCCCTCAAATCTTAAGAAAGGACAAAACTGCTGCTATGCACAAAAAGAATAAATACACACCCAATCCAGACAAAGAAAGGGCATCTGCACCGGGGACAAGGGCAAGCGTTACGATCGAGGCGTCATTTGCCATACCGATGTTTCTGTTTGCTGTCCTGTGTCTGATCTGGATGATCGAGATCCAGAGCATAAGGATCAGTATTGCCGGAGCAGCACAGAACGCGGCAAAAAAAGCAACGGAACAGACTGCTCTGGTATCTGTCCTGAACAGTATAAAACTGAAATCAGACATTGTGGAACTGATCGGGGAAGAAAGACTGGAAAACAGTATCATCGACGGAGGAAGCTCAGGGATAAGCTGTTGGAAATCTTATGTCTCCCCGGTGACGGGGGAGATGAACATAGTTGTGGAGTATAAGATAAAACTTCCGGTTCCTATGTTTGGAAGTCCTTCCGTCAGTTTAAGTGAAGAGTTTAAAATGAGTTCCTGGACAGGATATAACGACCGGAAAGCAGGAGAAGAAGGTTCGGAGATCGTTTATATTACAGATCATGGAACAGTCTATCATGAAGATTATCAGTGTACTTATCTGCAGTTATCCATAAATTATGTTCCCTATACGGAAGCAGAGAGGATGCGAAACGGAAGCGGAGGAAAATATTATGCATGCGAGAAATGCGTTTACGGACCGCCTATGGCCGGTGTATATATTACAGATCATGGAAACAGGTATCATAATTCGCTGAACTGCAGCGGATTGAAAAGAACGATCCGGGCGATTGAAAAGTCTGACGCGGGATGGAGAGGAGGATGTTCAAAATGTACGGGGAAGGAGTGATAAGGATATGGCTTTCAGAAAATGCAGGAATCCTGTTCAGGATGCTCTTTGCCATATATCTTTTGATTTTGACTGTTATGGATATCCGGACAAGACAGCTGCATCTCGGGGTCCTGCTCCTGGGATTTCCGCTGGCAGTTGCCGGAAGGATCACACTTGGAAATATTCCTGCGGCTCTGGTGATCGCGGGAGGCGCCTCGGGAGCGCTCTTTGTGATCGTGAGCAGGATGACGGAGGAAGCGTTCGGGTACGGAGACAGTATTCTGATCACGATAACAGGGATATTTCTGGGAATATGGGATCTTCTGGCGATGCTGGTAACCGCCTTTTTTCTGGCAGCGGTTTTTTCAGGGATCATGCTGTCACGAAAGATATATACGAGGAAATCTTCCTTTCCATTTGTTCCATTTCTTGCCGCCGCATATCTTGGCGGAGTGGTGATCGGAGCTTATGGATGAAAAGAAGAAAAAAGGTCAGAGGAAGTACTGTCGTAGAGATGGCTTATATCATGCCGATATTCCTTCTGCTGTTTGTTCTTGTCATAAACACCGTATTCTTTTTTCACGATAAGGTGATACTGAACGGTGCGGCGTGCGAGACCGCGGTGCTGGGAACCCAGAGGGCCCGCATGAAGGAAAAAGAAGAAGCAGACCTGGAAGACTTCTTTATGGAACGGATAAAAGGAAAGATGATCCGGATGTCAGATGTAAGTGTTTCAGTTTTTGAAGGAGAAAAAGAGGTTACAGTGGAGGTTACAGCAAAAAGAGACGGGATGAGTATGAGGATATGTCAGAAGGCAGTGACGGCGAGACCGGAGGAGATGATCAGATGGAAGAAATAAAGACCGGGATCACATTTGAAAACGAGTGGAATCAGCCCCGCATCCATATCGATGTCCCGGTTCCTTATGAGGAAGATTACCAGATGAGGATGCTTGAGAATAATGAGATACCAGGGATCATGAAGGTGACAGGCTGCGGGAGAGACGGGGAAAGCAGGTATACCTTTTACACAGGCGGCGGAGTATCCATGGAGAAAAAGTTTGAGAAGGAGACCATGGAGAGAGATTCTATTATGAATTTTACCGGTCAGTTCATGAAAATTGTGGAAAACTTAAAAAATTATATGCTGGATCCGGGAAAACTTTGTCTGTGTCCATCCTGTATCTGGGAGAAGGAGGGAATTTACAGTTTCTGTTATGTTCCTCCGTTGGAAAAGAATCTGTATCAGGCGTTTCATGAGATAACAGAATTTTTCGTAAGAAAGCTGGATTACCGGGATATGGAAGGCATTTATCTGGCATATATGCTGCATAAGGCAACGCTGCAGGAAGATTACGACCTGGAAAAAATACTGGAGGAATATCTGAATGGAGAGAGAGAAAGAGAAGAGGAAAGAAAAAAGGAGGAAAACAGTTTTCCCTCTGACGGTATTTTTAATCTGGAGGAAGAAGAGGACGCAGATATCAACGAAAACATGTATCAAATCAGATCAGACACCGCATACGCCATGGAGGAAAAGGAACGATACGGACCGATGCGGAAAGTGATCGGCAAGATACGGACAGGCAGATGGGGAAACTGGCAGGATCTGATAACAGAAATTGATGGACAGGACGATACAGGAAAGATATAATTTAACATAACGATGACGAAAAAGGTCACGAAAACTGTATCGGAAGAGAGGCGTCAATATTGAAAAAAAGACCGGAAGCAGTCTGTACAACAGGTCTGATCGTTATAAATGTGGATGTATTTCTCATACTGTCTTTATTCGGAAAGACAGAGGATGCTTACTTCATGCTGCGGCACGGGGCAATGTATGAACCTCTGGTGATCGAGATGCATCAGTATTACAGGATCATCACATCGATATTTCTTCACTTTGGGATTCAGCATCTCCTGAACAATATGGTCATGCTGGGCGCCCTTGGCTGGAATCTGGAAAGGGAGATCGGAAAGATAAGATTTCTTGTCATATATTTTGTCAGCGGGATCGCCGGAAATATACTGTCAATGTATCTGAATATCATTCATGACGAGCAGGTTGTCTCCGCAGGGGCCTCCGGAGCCATATTTGGTCTTATGGGGGCTCTCGTCTACGTGGTGATCGCCAATCGCGGCAGACTGGGAAGACTCTCAGGAAGAGGAATGCTGATCCTGGTAATTTTAAGTCTGTATTTCGGACTGACGAGCAGCGGAGTAGATAACTGGGCGCATATCGGAGGCCTTGTCTTCGGATTTATCCTGGCAGTGCTTCTTTACCGCAGGAAAAAATCCAGCGGTGAAACCGCATATTTCAGATAAATATAAACAGGGAGATTGATACGGGATCGGGTTTCTTGTTACACGGGAAGTGTTATTGTAAATACCGTTCCGCTTTCCTGAGAGGAAGAGGCGGATATGGTCCCGCCGTGGGCTGTCACGATCTGCCTGGCAACAGAGAGTCCGAGACCGGTTCCATTTTCTTTTTGACTGAAAAACGGCTCGAAGATCTTATCGATGATGTCTTCCCGGAGACCGCATCCATTGTCGCGGCATTCAATAACGATATCGTCATTGATCCGTTCGGCTTTCAGAAATATAGTTCCGTTTCCGGATATCGCTTCCTTCGCATTTTTCAGCAGATTCAGCATCACCTGTTCCAGCTTGATCTTATCGCCGGTAAAATCGCCCATTCCGGGAATGATCTGGGAGGAGAATTCAATCTCAGAGTTTTCCGCATCGAGGGAAAGGGCAAAAGATACTGCTACATTCCGGATCAGCCGTTCAATCTGAAATACAGAGTAGTGCAGAGAATGTCCGTTATTATAATCCGTAAGATCATTGAGCAGCCCGCACATAAACTGAACGTCGTCCATGGTCTGTTTCCAGCTGGAAAAGTCTTTTACTTCAGGATGCTGGACTTCCATGACCTGCAGAGAAGATGAGACAAGGGTGAGCGGATTACGGATCTCATGAGCGATCATGGAGACAGAAGCGTGATAGTTTTTCAAAAGCTGAGTTATGATCTTCTTGGCGTCCTCATTTTCCTCCATCAGACGATTCATTGTGTTGATATCTATATTCCTGAGCATGTCATGATTCCTCTCTTTCAAACATATTATATATCGGGACAAAAGGCATTCTGACCCGGATATCATTCATCATAAAGTCTAGCATGAGGCCGGATGCGGTTCAATAAAATAAGCAAGACATCTTTCGACATCGTTTATAAATATCTTCTCTTTTTTTAAAAAATAGTCTATACTTAGAGCATAGCAATTTATGGAAAAGAGGGATGTAGTATGAAAGACAAGGATTGTATTTTCTGTAAGATAGCGTCAGGAGAGATCCCTTCCACAACGCTCTATGAGGATGATGACTTCAGGGTCATCCTGGATCTCGGCCCCGCATCAAAGGGACATGCTCTGATCATACCAAAGGAGCATTACAGAAATCTGTATGACATCGACGATGAACTCGCAGCAAAAGCGATCATTCTTGCAAAGAAGATGGTAAACAAGATGAAAGATGTTCTTGGATGCGACGGATACAATATCGTACAGAATAATGAGGAGCCTGCCGGACAGACAGTATTTCATTTTCACATTCACATGATCCCCAGATATAAAGGGGATAATGTCGGGCTTGGATGGCATGTCGGCGAGCTTACAGACGAAGTGAAAAATGAAATACTGGAAAAAATGAAGTAGTACCGGAGTAAATATGTTGACAGGCAATCGTGAATTTAACGAGATTTATAAGAAATATAAAAATCTCGTCCTGCAAGCGGCATATATTTATTCAGGTGATTACACGGAAGCAGAAGACATAACTCAGGATACGTTTCTGAAACTGTATATCGGTTATGACAAAATGCGGAAAGATAATATTCCTTCATGGCTTTATACGACGGCAAAGAATGCTGCGCTGACTTACAAGAAGAAGCAGAAAAGGCAGATTCTTGACTGTGACAGGGAAGAAGACGAAAAGTCGGTTGATGAACCTGCCGCAAAAAGTGCGGAAGAGGAATTTCTGAGACGTACTCTGGAACTTGAGAACAGTGAACTGCACAGACGTATCGTCGCGGATATGAGAAAACATAATCCGAGATGGTATGACGCAATGATCCTTGTATTTTACATGGAACTTCCGCAGGCGAAAGCCGCAGAATTGATGGGAATACGTGTTTCGGCACTTCATGCGATGCTGCACAGAATGAGAAACTGGCTCAGGAAAAAGTATGGAGTTGAATATGAAGAAATGAACCGGGAAAGATAGGCGGTGTAAACACAGCTTATCTCCCCGGCATCTTTCAGTTTAAGACATAACAGGAGAAAATGTCAGGATCTATGTCCCGCAGCCTCCTCGATGAGTCCGATGATGGTTTTGATAGAATCCTGCTGTCCTGAATTGCGCATAGCGTCAATATAACTTGCGCGGTCGCTGTAAAGTCTGTGTACAGAAGCGAGAAGAGAGTCTTTGTTCAGCTCTTCTTCCTCCAGGACCATACTGAATCCCTGTCGCTCAAAGGAACGGGCGTTGAGAATCTGATCTCCGCGGCTTGCCTTTGCGGACAGAGGAATGAGAAGGTTTGGTTTCCTCAGCGCGAGAAGTTCACAGATAGCATTTGCTCCGGCTCTGGAGATCACGATATCTGCAAGTGCGAAGATATCACGAAGTTCATTTTTTATATATTCAAACTGGCAGTAGCCCCTTGTACCAGTTAATGATTCATCGGTCTTTCCTTTTCCACAGAGATGGATGACCTGGAAATCTTTTAAAAGTTCAGGAAGAGCATCGCGTACCGCGTTGTTCACGACCACGGAACCAAGGCTTCCGCCGATTACCAGGATGACCGGTTTATCAGCAGAGAATCCACACATATCCATAGCTGCTATTTTGTTACCCGAGAGAAGTTCCTGACGGATCGGAGAACCGGTGAGAACAGCTTTTCCTTTCGGAAGGCTGTCCATAGTCTCAGGAAAATTACAACATACCTTCACGGCAGAAGGTATGGCAATTTTATTTGCAAGCCCGGGAGTCATGTCTGACTCATGGATGATAACGGGAACCTTGCATTTTTTTCCGGCGAGAACCACAGGAACAGAGACAAAGCCGCCTTTGGAAAAGATAACATCGGGTTTCAGATCTTTGATAAGTTTACGGGCTTCACGGAAGCCTTTCAGAACACGGAACGGATCCGTAAAGTTCTGCATGCTGAAGTAACGGCGCAGTTTACCGGAAGAGATTCCGTGATAAGGGATGCCGAAAGGTTCGATCAGTTCCTTCTCAATCCCCGTATAAGAACCTATGTATTGGATATCATAACCTAAATCCCTCAGACGGGGGATCAGGGCGATATTCGGAGTGACATGGCCGGCAGTACCGCCGCCGGTAAGTATGATTCGCTTCATGTAACAACAACCTCCAGAAACACAAAAGATATATTTTCATATTAACCTTATTTGATGAAAAGTCAAGGATAAATGTGAGACAGGTAAAGGTACACAGAATGAAACATCTGAAGAAATTATCATTGCAGAAAGAAGTCAAAAAAGAAGCAGAAGAGATAGAAAAAGAGGTCAGCAGTCACCCTGAGCTTGAGGACCTTAAAGTTTCTGACGAGATGGAGACTTCCCTTTTCAATAAAATACAGGAATATGAATACGACAGGCGCTTTAAGGTCGTGTATCATAAAAAGAAAAAACGGCGTTATATCATATTCGCGCTGGCGGCTGTCATTGTGCTTGTGGTGGGGAGTGCGATAACCGGAGTGGGGAGTAAATCATATTGGAAGGTGGTATGGGAGCAGATAGCTGGAGATGCAGGTATTACGGGAATAGATGTTGATGATATGGAAAGTCAGGAATCAGAAGATATAGATGAGATGGGGGTATATAGAGAAATAGGCAATAAGTTTGGTGTAGATCCGGTGCGGTTGGGGTATAAACCAGAAGAGATGGAATTAAAAGAATTTATTTTAGATGAGAATCAAAGAAAAGCATTTTTATTTTATCAATATGAAAATGAAATAGTCAGATATACAATGTATATGAACGATACAGATTCTTCATTCGCTCAGAAGGATTTGGATACATTGATTAATGAATATAATGTAAGAAATAATGATTTAGATGTTCATGTAGAAGAATATGATATCAAAGATTCTTCAAATAAAAGATACTTAGCAGAATTTGAATATAAGGATGTCCAATATCAATTAATGGGGAGTATGGAGAAAGAAGAATTTGATAAAATTTTAAAAAATTTATTTTTTGTAAAAAAAGGCGTAAGTATTGATTAATTCAATTGTTTATTTAATAGAAAGTACAAAGGAAGAGGAGAAGAAGCGTTGAAAAAAAGAATTATATCAATGATGGTTGGTTTGGTTATTCTTTGTGGTGTGTTTTCTGTTTCGATAACAGATGTACAGGCTTCCGAAAGTGAAGAAAAAAAAGTTGATGGTTCATACCTTACAATGGAAGATTCCTCAAAGGGAACATCCTCTTATAGAGAGAGAGGAAAACATATGATGACTGGAGAATGTTCTATTTCAAAGGCTGGAAGGGATGAAATCTACTGTTATGGATCAACAACTGCAAACCATGAAGTTGATCAGGCAATAGTTGTTGTATATGTAGACAGATATCATGAAGCAGAAGGAGATCGAGATGCTTATTGGGGGCAAATAGACTGGTGGGTTGAAGAAGCCTATAATGATTATTTTGTAGCTACGGATAAATCGTTAGAGGTAGATAGAGGATATTATTATCGAGTCCATGCGGATCATTTTGTAGTAGAAGGTGATGATCCGATTGAAGAGACATTTTCATTTACTAACGGTATTTATCTTCCGAAATAATTTTACATAATATAACCAGATTTGACGTGTATCAACCGACTCCCTGAGTCTTGAAAGCAGCCGCTGTTAAGCGGAAAAAAACAAAAAATAAAAAAATAAAATAAAATTTGAGAACCTGTTCCGAGGAAACACCACATATTTCCTTTGCCGCGTACAGCGGCTGCTTTCAGGACTCAGAGAAGAGTAAGTTGATAAGATTGATTAAATTAAAAGATTCGATTATAAAAGGGCAGCCGGCAATTATTTGCCGACTGCTTCTTTTAATGCCCGGGAAAGCTGATCCGGGCAGGAAGTTGACTTGAAACCGCAGCGGATTCCTTCGATGCGGGAGATTGCCTCGTCAACATCCATTCCTTCGATCAGGCGGGAGATACCCTGGAGATTTCCATTGCAGCCGCCGACAAAGGATACATTTCTTACTTTATGGTCTACTATATCGAAATTGATTTTCTGCGAACAGACGCCCTGTGGCCTGTATTCCATTATAACATCCCTCCAATCTTATAGCATTATAGCAAAACGTGATGAGAAATACAAACTTTTGTGTGCCAGTTTTCGTGACTTTCTTTGTCAAAACGACATTTTCACAGTATGTTGGCGGAAGTTGAGGATCCGGAGAAAAAGCCGGTAAAGGTGAGGTTTTCTGAAGGAGAAAGGTAAATTTTAAGAAGTTAAGAAAAGGGACTTTTTTCGCACAGAGGAAGACAGAAATGTAAAAACGTGTAGAACGGTTTTTGCGGACATGCCGGAAAAGTTGGGCTATAATGTGCACAAACACAATAAAACATTTCCAGATGTGCGGTTGGATGATTCAGGAATCATCTAAACCACTTATCCATTCGCAAAATAGTGATAACGCACTTTTGCGTCTGCTGGCGCATTCGCAACCGCACAGTTGGTAACATTGTGGGAGAAAAGAAAACAGGAGGGAATGCTATGTTAAGAAATGTGGCGACGAACACCAACGTCATCTTTTATCTGATGGCAGTGATCGGTGTGCTGGGCGTGCTGGCGAAGCTGGTGAACCATCTTACGCTGCGCAGACTGGTAAAGGCGGCAGGAAATATGCCGAAGAGTACGCACAAACTGATAAAGCTCGTGAGAGCCAAGTATGAACACGCATGCATGATACATGATTCTGTGGAAAACATCGATGCGTTTGTGGAAAAATACATATATGAATATCGCGGATTTTTATTCCGGATCCACACATGGAGACAGATTGAACTGCTGTCCGTGTGGTTCTCGGGAATCCTGGCGGCGCTGGGAGCGTCGGCTCACTACCTTTCTTTCGGATTTACAGAATCCGTTTATCAATATATTGCGGCGGGAGTGGCGGAAGTGGTCCTGCTGTCTGTTGTGATCAGACTGACGGACGAGCCTTATAAGATCAATGCGGTGAAGATGTATATGGTGGATTACCTGGAAAATATCTGCGCGCTCCGTCTGAGAAAGCAGCGCCAGACAGACCGGGATGAGATCAGTGTGATCGCAACGGATTCCACTCAAAAACCCGTGTTTCAGAATGCGGCACAGAGTGGATCTCAGAATGTATCCCAGAGTGCGTCACAGTCTGCGCCGCAGCCCGCTGCGGAACAGAAGCCGCAGTTCAGGGAAGAAAAGAAATTGTCTATCAATATTGAAGGAGAGCCGCGGAATGCTGAAAAAGGTGAAGCGGCGAGACAGGCTGTGCGAAGGACAGTGAAAGAGAAGCAGGAGGATGATGACCGTCCTGCACTCAGGGAGGAGGCGATACGACAGATACTGGAAGAATTTCTGGCGTGATCAACCAGGCGGGATATTACAGTTTGCGCCTGAATTCAGAAGTGACAAAACACCTCTTAGATGCGGGCATGACGCCTCGTTTTTACATTACGGAGTATTGCGCAGAAGGTGCATGAGCAATTTTTGAAACACAGATTTTACCATGCATTGTCTTGAATCTGGCATACATATTTGGTAAAATGTGCATGAGGTGTGGCGCAGGACATAAGTTCTGCGGATATTCCGAAAGATAATGATATTAATGTATCAGAGAGGAAGGGTAACGATGAGCAAAGTAACATTTGATTATTCAAAAGCATGCAGCTTTGTGCAGGAACATGAGATGGAATATATGAGTGAGCTTGCTGCGCAGGCAAAGGAAAAGCTGCTTTCAAAGACAGGGGCAGGAAATGATTTCCTTGGATGGATTGACCTTCCGGTTGACTATGACAAAGAAGAGTTCGCACGCATCAAAAAAGCGGCAGAGAAGATCAGAGAGGATTCCGATGTTCTCCTCGTGATCGGTATCGGCGGATCTTATCTGGGAGCGAGAGCTGCGATCGAATTCCTGGGACATTCTTTTGCAAACGTTGTTTCAAAAGAAATCAGAAAATCTCCGGAAATCTATTATGTAGGAAACAGCATCAGCAGCACATATATCAAAGATCTGATGGATGTTGTGGGAGACAGAGATTTCTCCATCAATATGATCTCAAAATCAGGTACTACAACAGAGCCTGCGATCGCCTTCCGTGTATTTAAAGAGATACTGGAAAAGAAATACGGAAAAGAGGAAGCGGCGAAGAGAATCTATGCGACGACAGACCGCGCCAAGGGAGCTCTTAAGAACCTGGCTACAGAGGAAGGTTATGAGACTTTCGTTGTGCCGGATGATGTTGGGGGACGTTTCTCCGTACTGACCGCGGTAGGTCTGCTTCCGATCGCAGTGAGCGGCGCTGATATTGACAAACTGATGGAAGGTGCAGCAGCAGGAAGAAAGGCTGCCCTTGAAAATGATTTTGCAGAGAATGATGCGATGCAGTATGCAGCGATCAGAAATATCCTTCTCCGCAAGGGGAAGACAGTGGAAGTTCTGGCAAACTATGAGCCGAGCCTTCACTATGTATCCGAGTGGTGGAAACAGCTCTACGGCGAGAGTGAAGGAAAAGACCAGAAAGGTATTTTCCCGGCATCCGTAGACCTGACAACAGACCTGCACTCCATGGGTCAGTTCATTCAGGACGGAAACAGAATCCTGTTCGAGACTGTTCTCAATGTAGAGAAGTCCAGGGAAGAGATCGTCATCAATGAAGAGCCGGTGGATCTGGACGGACTGAACTATCTTGCAGGAAAGAATGTTGATTTCATCAATAAGAGCGCGATGAACGGAACGATACTCGCGCACACAGACGGAAATGTCCCGAACCTTATGGTCAAGATTCCGGAGCAGAATGAGTTCTATCTCGGTGAACTTTTCTATTTCTTCGAGTTTGCATGCGGCGTGAGCGGATACTTACTCGGCGTTAATCCGTTCAACCAGCCCGGAGTTGAGAGCTACAAGAAAAACATGTTTGCTCTTCTCGGCAAACCGGGATATGAAGAAGAAAGAGAAAAACTTCTGAAGAGATTATAAAAGTTTAAAACAGATTGCCTTGTTCATGTTTTATAAATGGGGTATAATAATAAGCAGTCGGATGAAGCCGGCTGCTTATTGTTTATCCTGAGAATAGTGATGATTGATTTTCGGCGGAAAGAGGATCAGGGAAATAGAAGTAAGACCGGTCAAGAAAAGGAGGAAAGTATTATGTTACGAATTGGAATGCTGACAAGCGGCGGCGACTGTCAGGCGCTGAACGCGGCGATGCGTGGAGTTGTGAAGGGAATCTGCTCCAAGAGAGACGATGTGGAGATCTACGGATTTAAGGACGGTTACAAGGGTCTCATCTATGCAGATTTCAGTATGCTCACATCAAAGGATTTTTCCGGAATCCTGACCCGCGGAGGTACGATCCTCGGAACATCAAGACAGCCGTTCAAGCTGATGCGCGTTCCGGACAAGGACGGACTTGACAAGGTTGAGGCAATGAAGCATACATATCACAAGCTGAACCTGAACTGTCTTGTGATACTTGGAGGAAACGGAACTCACAAGACTGCGAACATGCTCAGCGAGGAAGGCCTGAACGTGATCACTCTTCCGAAGACCATCGACAATGATCTGTGGGGAACGGACATGACGTTTGGATTCCAGAGTGCGGTTGATATCGCCACAGATACGATCGACAGGATCCATACAACGGCAACGTCACACAGCCGTGTGTTCATCATCGAGGTTATGGGGCACAAGGTCGGACATGTGACACTCCATGCAGGAATCGCAGGCGGAGCGGACATCATCCTCCTTCCGGAAATCCCGTATGATATCAAATCTATTGTTAAAGTTATTGATGGACGGACAAAAGCAGGAAAAGCATTTACTATCCTTGCAGTTGCAGAGGGCGCGATCTCCAAGAAAGATGCGAAACTGAGCAAGAAAGAGTACAAAGAAAAAGTTGCAAAGAGAAAATATCCTTCTATTGCATACGAACTGGCGGAGCAGATCGAGAAAGAGACGGACAAGGAAGTTCGTATCACAGTCCCGGGACATACGCAGAGAGGCGGTTCGCCGTGTCCGTATGACCGTGTCTTCGCGACAAGAGTAGGAGCGAAAGCTGCGGAACTGATCCTTAAAGAGAAGTATGGATACATGGTAGCAATGAAGAACGGCGAGACGACAAAAGTTCCGCTGTCAGAGGTTGCAGGAAAGCTGAAGACGGTAGATCCGAACTGCAGCCTGATCAAAGAGGCAAGAATGATCGGAATCAGCTTTGGCGATGAGTGATCAGTGATCCCTGGAGAAGGATAAGAGAGAACTGATCAGAGGTAATTGTACAGAAGCATTAGCGCAGGGGGCAAGACGGTGTGAGACGGATTGCCCCCTGTGTATCGAAAAAAGTTCAGAAGATATTATTTTGTTACGAGGTGTAATTCATGTCATATACGGCACTATACAGAAAGTTTCGCCCCACGGCATTTGAGGATGTGAAGGGGCAGGACCACATTATCACAACATTGCAGAATCAGATCAAGGCGGACCGTATCGGGCATGCGTATCTGTTCTGCGGGACGCGGGGAACCGGAAAGACCACAGTGGCGAAGATATTTGCCAAGGCAGTAAACTGCGAGCACCCGGTGGATGGAAGTCCCTGCGGGGAATGTGCGATGTGCAGATCTATCGCGGCGGGGACGTCCATGAACGTGATTGAGATCGATGCTGCGTCCAACAACGGTGTGGACAATATCCGTGAGATCCGGGAGGAGGTTACTTACCGACCTACGGAAGGCAGATTCAAAGTCTATATCATCGACGAGGTGCACATGCTCTCGATCGGGGCATTTAACGCGCTTCTTAAGACCCTGGAGGAACCGCCGGAGTACGTGATCTTTATCCTCGCTACAACAGAGGTGCACAAGATACCTATCACTATCCTGTCCCGGTGCCAGCATTATGATTTTAAGAGGATCAGTATCGAGACGATCACGGACAGGATGAAAGAACTGATGGACACGGAGCATGTTGATGTGGAGGACAAGGCGCTGCGCTATATCGCGAAGGCAGCGGACGGCTCCATGAGAGATGCTCTGAGTCTCCTGGATCAGTGCATTGCATTTTATATGGGGCAGAAACTGACCTACGACAATGTGCTCGAGGTGCTGGGAGCTGTGGACACGGATGTGTTCAGCAAGTTGCTCCGGAAGACCATCGAGAGGGATGTTGCGGGAGTGCTGGATATCGTGGAGGAACTTGTCATGCAGGGAAGGGAACTGACCCAGCTTGCGGCGGATTTTACCTGGTATCTAAGGAACTTGCTTCTGGTAAAAACTTCTGATAATATAGAGGATGTGCTGGATGTATCCACGGAAAACATGAGACAGCTCCAGGAAGAGGCACAGATGATCGAGACAGATATGCTGCTCAGGTATATTCGTATTTTCTCCGAACTTTCCGGTCAGCTCCGCTACGCGACTCAGAAGAGGGTCATGCTGGAGGTGGCGCTGATCAAACTGTGTACTCCCGCGATGGAAACGGATCAGGATTCTCTTCTTGACCGGATCCGCGCTGTGGAGGAGAAAGTGGAGAAAGGGCTGGAAGCTGCGGCGAACGCGGGAGAGCGCGTGGTGTATTTGAGCGGTGACGGAGGCGCGGACGGCTATCCCGGCGGGGGAGGCGGACAGAGAACGCCAGTAAAGAAGCCGGAACTCCCCAATGCAATCCCGGAGGATGTGCAGGAGGTCGTGAGAAATTTCAGGTCCATCGCGGACGAGGCGTCGGGGATGGTCCGGGGATATCTGAAGAAAGCGCGGCTGAGCCTGGGAGGAGATAACCGGCTGCTCATTGTACTTCCGGACAGCCTTGCAGCGAGTGTGGTCGGAAGAGAGGATCATGTGCAGGAATTGGAAGGACTGATCGAGAACAAGATCGGGAAAAAGGTCGAGATCGAAGTCCGGTATGTGGAAGAAGGCAGACATTTCGAGGATACGTTTGTGGACATAGCCCAGAAAATCAATATGGAGATCACAGTGGAGGATTAGATATGGCAAAAAGAGGTGGATTTCCCGGAGGCGGAATGCCCGGGAATATGGCAAACCTTATGAAGCAGGCGCAGCGGATGCAGCGTCAGATGGAAGAGCAGCAGAAGGAACTGGAGACCAAAGAGTTTACGGCGACTGCAGGCGGAGGAGCGGTTGAGGTTACCGTGTCCGGAAAGCGCGAGGTGACAAAGGTGAAACTTTCCGAAGAGGTTGTGGATCCGGATGACATCGAGATGCTGGAGGATCTGATCGTTGCGGCGACGAACGAGGCGCTGCGCAAGGTGGAAGAGGAGACCAGTGCTGCAATGTCGAAGTTCACAGGCGGACTCGGCGGCGGAATGTTTTAATAAGTTTTATTGGGGTCAGGCCCCTTTGCAAAAGGGCCTGACCCCTTTTGATGATGTACTACAGAGGTGTAACGGAGATGGAATATTACAGCAGTCAGATCAGCCGGCTTATCGAGGAATTTTCTCATCTGCCGGGAATCGGGAGCAAGTCTGCTCAGAGGCTTGCATTTCATGTGATTAATATGCCTATGGATCAGGTTGAGAATCTGGCGAACGCAATCGTGGAGGCAAGAAAGAATGTCAGGTACTGTAAGGTGTGCTGTACTCTGACGGACCGGGAGATCTGTCCGATATGCAGCAACCCGGAGCGGGATAAGAAGACGATCATGGTGGTGGAGACGCCCAGAGATCTGGCAGCATATGAGAAAACAGGAAAGTATAATGGAGTATATCATGTACTCCACGGCGCGATCTCACCGATGCTCGGGATCGGCCCCGGAGACATCCGGCTTAAGGAACTGATGGAACGGCTCCAGGGGGATGTGGATGAGGTGATCATCGCGACGAATTCCAGTCTGGAGGGCGAGACGACAGCGATGTATATCAGCAAGCTGATCAAGCCGGCTGGGATCAAGGTGAGCCGGATCGCCAGCGGCGTGCCTGTTGGCGGAGATCTGGAGTATATTGATGAAGTGACGCTGCTCCGAGCGCTGGAGGGCAGGACGGAGCTGTGAGTGTCAGGGAAAAGTCCTGTTTTTATTGAGAGGTGCTTTTATGGGCAGGAAAAAAGTGACGTCGTCAGATGTGGCGAAGAGAGCCGGGGTATCACAGGCAACGGTTTCCATGGTCCTGAATAAAAAGTATAATGTTTCCTTTTCCAAGGAAGTGATCCGGAGGGTGGAGGAAGCGGCGAAGGAGCTGGGATATGAACTCCCGAAGAGGCGGACGAGGAAAGAAGAGCACAGAGAGAATCTTCTTGTCGTCATCAGCCCAAACCTGACAAATCCATATTATGTGATGCTGCTTCAGGGGATTGAGTCCCGGGCAGCAGAGCAGGATTTCGGAATCTTCGTGTGCAATACCCAGAGGGATCTGAAGATGGAGGAACGGTATCTGAAAATGATGCCGGCTCTGAATCCTCAGGGAATCATCTATATCTGCAATCCAAGTCAGTGCTTCATGGGAGACGTGGAGGAACTGGCGAAACAGATCCCGGTGGTGGTCATCAACAATCAGGATGAACGGCTGGCTGTGGATGCGGTGGAACTGGATAACTCCAAACTGGGAAGGATGATGGCCCGGCACCTGCTGGAACTGGGACACAGGCATGTGGCTTATATCGCAACGCCTCTGACTGCCAGGCAGAAACAGCGTTCCAGGCGGGTGGAGGGATTTCTCAAGGAGTTCAAAAGCGCCGGCCTGGGGGACAATGTGGTGATCAAGGCGGCAGATGAGCAGACGGATAAGGATATTCCGGGAATCGATTCTGAATATCGGATCGGGTATGACCTGACAAAGGAACTTCTGAAGGAGCATAAGGAGCTGACCGCGATCGTAGGGCTGAACGATATGATCGCCTTCGGGATCATGGACGCGCTTCATGACGAAAAATACAAGGTCCCCGGGGACATGTCCGTGATGGGGTGCGATAATACGCTTTTCTCGAAGGTTAAGAAAGTTTCGCTGACGACGATCGAACATTTTGTGATTTATAAAGGAATGGACGCCTGCGATATTATCGTGAAAAAGATAAAAACCAGGATGAAAAAATACACGGAGATGGAGCCTGTCAGCATCTATCACGTGGAGTATGAACCAAGGATCGTTGTTCGCGGCACAACTTCCTATCCCAGGGATGAAAAAAGAAAAATTAATAAAAAACACGATAAAAATTAATAATAATTTTCTGCGTTTGCAAAGTGCGGTTGGATAAAAGATTTGATATTTTAGCGGATTTCTGAGGAAAAGAAATTGTAAAATATTAGATAATATAAATAAATTCGCGATAATATTTTGTTTTATAAACTTAAAAAGTGTGTTAATAAATTTCAGACCGGTTGACTCGATTTTTCTTAACTACTATAATGAGGTCAGAAACAGGACGAACCACATTTTAAGGAGGAACAGAGATGAAATTTTTTATCGACACAGCTAATGTTGACGACATCAGAAAAGCAAATGATATGGGAGTGATCTGCGGAGTTACCACAAACCCGTCCCTGATCGCAAAGGAAGGACGCGTGTTTGAGGAAGTGATCGCAGAAATCGCATCCATCGTTGACGGACCGATCAGCGGGGAAGTGAAGGCTATGACAACCGATGCGGAAGGCATGATCAAAGAAGGACGTGAGATCGCTAAGATCCATCCGAACATGGTAGTGAAGATTCCGATGACAGTGGAAGGCCTCAAGGCAGTTAAAGTTCTTTCCGCTGAGGGAATCAAGACAAACGTTACATTGATCTTTACAGCAAACCAGGCACTTCTTGCCGCAAGAGCAGGCGCAACATATGTATCACCGTTCCTCGGACGTCTTGACGACATTTCCGTAAGAGGCGTTGACCTCGTCGCAGAGATCGCGGAGATCTTTGATGTTGCAGGGATCGAGACAGAGATCATCGCGGCAAGCGTCCGCAATCCGATGCACATCACAGACTGCGCTCTGGCAGGCGCTGATATCGCGACTGTACCGTATAAAGTCATCGAGCAGATGACACATCATCCGCTGACAGACGCCGGGATCAAGAAATTCCAGGAAGATTATATCGCGGTGTTTGGAGAGTAAATTGATATTTTTTTAACGGGTACCGTGTACCTGCTACATAGGTGCCGTGTACCTGCGTAAAAGTACACGGCACCTATGAAGGTAAATTTTCAGAAAATTGTAAAATTTAAGGAGATATCTATGGATAAATTAATGCTGAGGAAGACTGCAAATGAAGTCCGCAAAGATATTGTGACGGCTGTACACAGTGCGAAAGCCGGCCACCCGGGCGGATCTTTATCTGCAGCAGACATATTTACTTATCTTTATTTTGAAGAGATGAACATCGATCCGAAGGATCCGAAGAAAGAGGATCGCGACAGGTTCGTGCTTTCAAAAGGGCATACGGCTCCGGGGCTTTATTCGGTGCTGGCAGAGAGAGGATATTTCCCGAAGGAGGATCTGAAGACGCTTCGTCATACAGGATCTTATCTGCAGGGGCATCCTGATATGAAGCATATCCCGGGTGTTGATATGTCCTCAGGATCACTTGGCCAGGGAATCTCAGCGGCAGTTGGAATGGCCATCTCCGCAAAATTGTCCAATGCAGATTACAGAGTGTATACACTGCTTGGAGACGGCGAGATCCAGGAAGGTCAGGTATGGGAGGCTTCCATGCTTGCGGCACATCGTAAACTGGATAACCTTGTTGTTATCGTTGACAACAATAACCTTCAGATCGACGGAGCGATTGATGAGGTAAATTCACCTTATCCGATCGATAAGAAGTTTGAGGCATTCAATTTCCATGTGATCAATATTGATGGAAATGATTTTGATCAGATCGATGCCGCGTTTAAAGAGGCGAAAACTGTGAAGGGACAGCCGACGGCTATCATCGCAAAGACTCTGAAGGGCAAAGGCGTTTCATTTATGGAAAATCAGGTCGGATGGCACGGAAAGGCACCGAATGATGAGGAATATAAGATTGCAATGGAAGATTTGGAGAAAGTAGGTGAAGCATTATGTCAGAAGTAAAGAAAATCGCAACAAGAGATAGTTATGGTAATGCGTTAGCCGAACTTGGAACAGAGCATGAAGATGTTGTCGTTCTGGATGCAGACCTTGCGGCAGCTACAAAGACGGGCGTATTCAAGAAAGCGCATCCTGAGAGATTTATCGACTGTGGAATTGCTGAGTGTAATATGATGGGAGTTGCGGCAGGTCTAGCAGCTACCGGAAAAGTTCCGTTTGCAAGTTCATTTGCAATGTTTGCGGCAGGACGTGCTTTTGAGCAGGTCAGAAACTCCATCGGTTATCCACATCTGAATGTGAAGATCGGTGCGACTCATGCAGGAATCTCGGTTGGAGAAGATGGCGCGACACATCAGTGCAATGAGGATATTGCCCTGATGAGGACGATTCCCGGAATGGTAGTAATCAATCCCTCTGATGATGTCGAGGCGAGAGCGGCAGTCCGCGCGGCTTATGAGCATGAAGGACCGGTTTATATGAGATTCGGACGTCTTGCCGTTCCGGTGATCAATGACAGACCGGATTATAAGTTTGAGCTTGGAAAAGGCGTTGTCTTAAGAGAAGGAAAGGATCTTACGATCATCGCAACCGGACTCCCGGTGAGCAACTGCCTTGAGGCTGCAGAGAAGTTGGCGGCAGACGGAATCGATGCAAAGGTCATCAACATTCATACGATCAAACCGCTGGATGAGGATTTGGTTGTGGCAGCAGCAAAAGAGACCGGAAAAGTCGTTACAGTTGAGGAACACTCCGTGATCGGCGGACTGGGAAGCGCTGTATGTGATGTTCTTTCTGAGAAAGCTCCGACAAAAGTAATGAAGATCGGAATCAATGATACATTCGGAGAATCCGGACCGGCACTTGAACTGCTGAAGAAATATGGGCTGGATACGGATAGTATCTATGAGAAGATAAAAGAGTTTGTTTAAATTTTAACAGGTGCCGTGTACTTTGTACAAAGTACACGGCA
>DWVT01000081.1 GCA_019120075.1 Candidatus Mediterraneibacter excrementigallinarum | reverse complement strand
GTATCCTCTTTTCTTCTCCGGCTCGGATTTGAACTGAATGGGAAAAAGACATTTATCTGTACACGTTCCCGCAGACAGGAGGTGACAGGGCTCATCGTAAATGATCATGTTCAGACCAGCCGGGAATACCGCCGGGAACTGCGTAAAGAATGGCATTATATCAGAAAATACGGAATCAAAGAGCACCTCAAACACATCCGCTTTGAAGGGACTCCGGATGAGTATCTCTCCGGATTTTCCGGACGGGTCGCTCATGTTCTGGCCTCCAACCCGGATGATACTTTCTTTCTTGAAATAAAAAACGAATTTCCGGCACTGAGGAACAGCCTTCAGTGACAGCGCATTCAGTAATCCTGCGCTGTCTCTGCATTCTCAGAAAACCGGCAGGGTTGTTTCATGAAAGATTTTTAAAAGTATAAGAAGATTGGATTTTATCGGGGGTTATACGTGTTATACAAATACGCGTATAACTCTCGACTTTTTATTCCTGTAGAGGTACAATGTCTATATAGTATAGGTATACTCCACCTATACGGAAAGGAGGACATTATGCCAGTAACTGAGAAAAAGTATCCGGATTGGGTTCAGAAGTATCGGACAAAGGGAACTACTGTGAAGAAAAAAGGAGATTCGTATTATCTCTATAAAAGGACATCCCGACGTGTGAAAGGAAAAAAGTATCCGCAGCCAGTCGATACATATATCGGCGTGATTACTCCAGAAGGAGTCATACAAAGTAATAAAAGAAAAATATCTTTAACAGACGCAGAAGTATGGGAATACGGATTTTCGAAAGCCGTCTGGGAGTTGTGTCCGGATGATTGGAAAAAACCATTGGGGGATGATTGGAAGGATGTACTTGCCATCATTCTTTTAAAACAGTCTCCAACCTCTTATATCCAGAAAACACGGATGATAAAAAAGGAATCGGATTTCCATTATCAGTTTGCAGCCCAGATATCCTCACTTTCCCGTAGGATCCATAAAAAATGGGGCATTGGATTGGAAGAATTACATCAGTTAGAAACAATCTATTTAGTGTGCCTGGATAAAACGGAAATCATTTCGAAAGTGAGTGAGGAGCAGCGGAAACTTCTGGAGAAAATACAAGTGGTGCTGGAAATGTGCTGAAAGAACATTTGTGACAGAAAAGCTGATCCATTATTTCAGGCAGATTCCGGATTATCGGTGCGACAGAGAGAAAAAACACGACCTAGCAGAAATGCTGGTATGTGTCACTCTCGGAGTCCTTTGTGGCAGGACGACGATCCGCAGGAGCCTTAAATGGTGTAGAAACCACCTGGAAGAGCTGCGGAAACATATGAAATTGAACTACGGGATCGCCTCGCCTTCCACCATTACCCGGATGCTGTCTGGGATTGATGAGGAATTAGCCTTGTATGCTTTTATGGAATGGATTGGTGAGATCGTGGACTCGAAGAATACCCATCTCGCGATTGATGGGAAAGCATTACGAGGCGCAGCGGAAAAGACGAAAAGCGGGACAGCACCGATGCTGTTGAATGTAGTGGAAACGGTTCGAGGGTTGATACTTGCACAGCTTCCGGTCGATTCAAAGACAAATGAGATCACGGTGATTCCGGAATTGCTGAAACTTCTGGATATCAGGGGGAGCGTTATAACGATTGATGCGATTGGGACACAGACAGCAATCATGGAACAGATACATGAACAGGAAGGGCATTTTGTATTGACAGTAAAGAAAAATCAGCCAGACGCTTATGAGGAGATCCATACGTTCCTGGATAAACTGGAAGAAGAAGCGGAGAAAAAAGGAAAAAGTGAAACTCCAGATCCTGTTATGCAGGATTATCTTGGGAAATATGAAGAGATCAATCAGATGGAAAAAAATCGGGACAGAAATGAGTACAGGACTTGCCAGATATGTAATAATGCATCAAATCTGACGAAAAAACAAAAAGAATGGACATACGTTCAGAGCATTGGGCGGATCAAGCAGGTGAGGATTCCTGTTGAAAAAGACAGCCAGGGGAATGATATCACTCCGACAAAAAAAGAGTTTTTGAAAAAAGGCTCAAGAAGAGTCCCAGTTCCTTCTGCTGAAGAGGGAATTGGAAAAGACATCCAGTGTACGGCACTGATCTCAGACCTTATCCTCACGGCAGAGGAACTGGGAAGCATAAAAAGAATGCACTGGTCAATAGAGAACCGGCTCCATCATGTACTGGACGACACATTCAGGGAAGATCGCTCGCCAGCCAAAAAGTCCCGAAACAATCTGTCGCTCATCAGAAAATTTGCATACAACATCCTGCGCCTGGCAATGTACGAGACAGGCCTGACAAATATAATGACAGAAATGATGGACTGCTTTTGTGACAATGCCGCCTTGCGAGAACAGTATGTATTTCAAGGTATAGCCAGCCTGTATTGACTTTATATAAAGAATACCTCTGAAAAAAAGTCTTGTAAAGAGATGGAGAGATAGTTTGCGCTTTTTTTACGTGATCAGCTTACCAGAAACGATATGGGGATGTAATAATAAGATTATAAAAGGTAGTGCTGCTCATGAATAGTTCATGAAACAACCCTGCCCGGGAACTCTTTTTTATTGTCTCCGCGTACTTGTTGTGATAGAATAATAGAGTTGCAGTGAGAAATGAATCTATATATAAGGAAAGAGTGTTGAATTACTATGAAGACAAAACGTGAAGATGTAAGAAATATTGCCATCATCGCCCATGTCGATCACGGCAAGACGACGCTGGTGGATGAACTTTTAAAGCAGAGCGGTGTGTTCCGCGAAAACCAGGAAGTGGCGGAACGCGTCATGGATTCCAATGATATCGAACGCGAACGCGGAATCACGATCCTGTCCAAAAATACAGCAGTACATTATAAAGGAGTTAAGATCAATATCATCGACACCCCCGGACACGCTGATTTCGGCGGTGAGGTCGAGCGTGTTCTGAAAATGGTAAACGGTGTAATCCTCGTAGTGGATGCATTCGAGGGGGCCATGCCTCAGACCAAATTTGTGCTCAGAAAGGCGCTGGATCTCGACCTTCCTGTTATCGTCTGCATCAATAAGATCGACCGTCCGGAGGCACGTCCGGAGGAAGTGATTGACGAAGTTCTGGAACTTTTTATCGACCTCGGAGCCTCAGACGAACAGCTCGAGTGTCCGTTTGTATACGCCTCCGCCAAGGCCGGGGTTGCGGTTCTTGATCTTTCGGATGAAGAAAGGGATATGAAGCCTCTCTTTGAGACGATTCTCAAATACATCCCGGCTCCGGAAGGAGATCCGGAAGCGCCTACACAGGTTCTTATCAGCACCATCGACTACAACGAATATGTAGGGCGTATCGGCATCGGAAAAGTAGACAACGGAACGATTGCCGTCAATCAGGAGATGCTCCTTGTAAATCATCACGATCCTGACAGACAGGAGAAAGTAAAGATCAGCAAGCT
>DWVT01000080.1 GCA_019120075.1 Candidatus Mediterraneibacter excrementigallinarum | reverse complement strand
TAGAAACGGCAAGTGCCGCAATCTTCATCATCTCCGGCACAACCGGATTGATAGCGGTCAAATCCCGGCTTCTGCTGCATGAGCAGTTCAAACGCCCGCTGCTTGCCCTTTGTGAAATACATTCCGGCTGCGCCTCCTTTCCTGCGGGCATAAAAAAACGCCACAACTTCTTTGAAGCTGCGGCGGCATATCCTACCCACTTAAAAACGCCATATCAAGGCTTGTCCAACCTTGCTACGGCGTTTTAGGTGTAATCATAGGGGCTGTTTAATTGTCTTTAAGATAGTGGAAAGCCGCATGGTTACGGCAATTTCCGTGTTGTGCATATATTGACGGAGCAGTCGGGCCGGTTGGACCGGTTGGGCCGGTCACTCCTGTCGCTCCGCTGGGACCTGTTGGACCCGTCGCCCCGGTTGGGCCGGTCACTCCTGTTGCTCCGCTGGGACCAGTCGGACCTGTTGGACCTGTCGGTCCGGTCACTCCTGTCGCTCCGCTGGGACCTGTCGGACCTGTCGGACCGGTCACTCCTGTCGCTCCGCTGGGACCTGTTGGACCCGTTGGACCTGTCGGACCGGTCGGACCCGTTGAACCTGTTGGACCTGTCGGCCCGGTCGGGCCCGTTGGACCTGTTGGACCACCTGCCGGGCCCGTTGCTCCGGTTGCACCAGTCGGACCCGTCGGGCCCTGGGGTCCCATCGGTCCCATCTTTCCTCTCGGTCCACGCTCCGGACAGGGTCTGGGGCATCCCGGGCAGGTCAGCGACTGAGCGCTGATCTTATTTTCTTCCGGCTCTTTTTTTCGTTTGAACCATGACATATCTGATTTGCCTCCTGATAATATATTTCTTTATTAATATATGTCAGGCGGCTTATTTTGACAGTTTTTTCAAACAGGGCACTTTTTCCTGAGACCACAAACAGCATATCCAAAAACTTCAATTCTGTCATATCGTTCATCTATTCATTGTTTCCACAATCAAAATATTTTTTATTCGCCAGATAGTATTCAGAGTCCGGCTGATATTTTCCAGCAAGTTCATTATACTCCTCCGCCCTCTTCCGATTTCCCAGCCGGTCATAGCAGACGCACAGAGAGATTGCCGGAAGGAACCCGTAACATTCCTCCCGTATGAATGCGCCGGAAGTCAGATCCTTTTTCGCTGTAAACGCCTGCTTATACCAGTAAACTGCCTGCTCATATTTTTCCCTGTCCTGAAAATGCCTTCCCAGATCACAGCAGGTCTCTCCCCGCGGCACATCGTACTCCAGAGCCCGCAAAAGGGCGCGCAGCGCCTCTCCCTCCTCTCCCAGCCCATACAGGCATCCGGCAAGCTGGCGGGTAGCGTCAATTCGGTTTTCCACCCAGCCGTCAGGACGTTCCAGAAACGATTCCAGAACGCGTCTTCCTTTCTGATACTTCCCATGGAAATACAGTTCCCTGCCATAATAATAAAGCGCTCTGCTGTCAAACCACTCCCCTTCCCGTTCCATTTTTTCATAGATCCTCAGATTACGCCCGCTGTCTCCGGCTTTGATCTTCCGATGTTCCACAGGAATATCCGCATAAAAAAGATTTCCCCGCGGAGGGATCACCTCATGCACCCTTCCTGTAAATGAATACCCGCATCCGTTCTTCACGATCCGCTCTCTGTAATAGGAGAAAGCCGGGGAACCGTCCGTTTCAAAAGCCACCACGTAGGGCATCATCACCATATCTGTATGTTCAGGAAGCGTCTTTTTCATTTTTCTGAATTCTGCCAGACTCCTTCCCGGAAGCACATCATCCGCATCCAGCCACATCAGATAATCCATGGTTCCTTTGAAGAAGGCAAAATTCCTCGCCGCTGCGAAATCATCCTGCCACGGAAGGTCATAGATTTTTTCCGTATATTTTCTCCCGATATCTTTTGTACCGTCTGTCGATCCGGTGTCCACAATAATGATCTCATCCACCGCGTCTCTTACACTCTCCAGACATCTTTCAAGCACTGCTTCCTCATCCCGTACGATCATACAAAGACTGACAGTGATCACACTCGCACCTTCCTCATCTGATAAAATAAGGGATCAGAGGACCATGCTATAAAAGCAGAGTTCCTCTGATCCCAGTATCATATTATGTAGAAAATGAAAATGTGTTCAAAACAAAGTAAGCTGCTCGTACTCCTGTTTTCTCGAAAGTGCTCCCGGCACTTTGTGAAGGAATTCTCCGGTACGGCTGTCGTCAACGATCCAGCTCACCGCCTCATCCCGCTCCAGGATCAAAGGCATCCGGCCATGTACCGGAGCGACAGAAGGGTTCGCCTCCGTTGTAAGGATCACGAATCGGTTTTCCCCTGCGAACTCTCCGTAAAATCCGGCGAGAAACAGCTCGTCCTGTTCCTCTCTGCAGAATTCACTCTTTTCCTTCTGACTGTTCCACTCATAAAATCCTGCCGCCGGGATCACACATCGGTTCGTCCTTATTTTTTCCCTGAACATGCTCTTTTCCATGGCGGTTTCCGCCCGGGCATTGATGATCAGATTTTTCCCTTCCGGTCTCGGGAATCCCCAGTTCATCCATTCTACATGTACCTGTCTGCCGCGCCCCGAACTTTTTCCGTTCTTTACCAGGACCGGCGCCGTCTCAGAAGGGCGGATATCTCTCCTTGACCCCTGGACTGTTTCTCTGCCTGAGATACCTGAGGCGCCGGAAACGGCCTCCACCTGTTCGATCTTCTTCAGTATATTGCTGTTTATGTAATATCTTCCGCACATTGTTCTCACCTTTTTTATTATATAACCTTTATTTTCCAAATAAAAGCGTTAAAACCGTAAGTTTACCGGCTCGTGTTTCTCCATCGGCGATTTCCCTGCATGAATATGCACTTTTTATGCATTTAATGCGTAAAATATGCATATTTTCAAATTATATAAAATTTCTCTTGCATATTTATAAAATGTAGTGTATAGTATGATGTAGTTCGCCGGGGACTGTTAATGCGAGACACCTGACAGTCACGCAGGCGGCATCAGGAGAGCAAAGATTCCGGCTCTGATCTTTATCCGGAACAAAATACATTTCAGGAGGCATTACCATGAGTAAAGAAAAAGTTGTTTTAGCATATTCAGGCGGTCTTGATACCACGGCTGTTATCCCGTGGCTCAAAGAAACATTCGGCTATGACGTTATCTGCTGCTGCGTTGACTGCGGACAGGGCGAAGAGCTGGACGGTCTTGAGGAAAGAGCAAAACTTTCCGGCGCTTCAAAATTATATATCGAAAATATCGTTGATGAGTTCTGTGACGATTTCATCATGCCCTGCGTAAAGGCAGGCGCTGTATATGAGAACAAATATCTTCTCGGTACATCTATGGCGCGTCCCGCTATCTCTAAAAAGCTGGTGGAAATCGCAAGGAAAGAAGGAGCTGTTGCCATCTGCCACGGCGCAACAGGAAAAGGAAACGACCAGATCCGTTTTGAGCTGAGCATCCGTGCTCTGGCTCCGGACATCAAGATCATCGCTCCATGGCGTATGACAGATCTCTGGACCATGCAGTCCCGTGAAGATGAGATTGAATACTGCCGCAAGCACGGTATCGATCTTCCTTTCGATACAAAACACAGCTACAGCCGTGACCGTAACTTATGGCACATCAGCCATGAAGGTCTGGAGCTGGAAGATCCGTCTGTCGAGCCCAACTATGACGATCTTCTCGTACTCACAGTTCCACCGGAGAAAGCCCCGGACAAACCGGAATACGTGACCATGACATTTGAGGCAGGTATCCCGAAATCCCTGAACGGGAAAGAGATGAAAGTCTCCGAGATCATCACTGAGCTTAACAAGCTCGGTGGAAAGCACGGCATCGGTATCATCGATATCGTGGAGAACCGTGTCGTAGGTATGAAATCCCGCGGCGTATACGAGACGCCGGGCGGAACAATCCTTATGGCCGCTCACGAGCAGCTTGAAGAGCTCTGCCTTGACCGTGCTACATACGAAGTCAAGAAAGAGATCGGAAACAAACTGGCGCAGGTCGTATATGAAGGAAAATGGTTCACACCGCTCTGCGACGCGCTCAAGGCTTTCGTCGATGTGACGCAGGAATATGTGACCGGTGAAGTGAAGTTCAAACTGTACAAGGGCAATATCATCAAGGCCGGAGAGACTTCTCCATACTCTCTGTACAACGAATCTCTTGCAAGCTTCACAACAGGCGATCTGTACGACCATCACGATGCAGACGGCTTCATCAACCTGTTCGGGCTTCCGCTGAAAGTCCGCGCGATGAAGATGCAGGAACTGGCAAAAGAGAATCAGAAATAAAAATATAATGAATCCGAAAACACCGGGATGTGGGAATTGAGGAACCGCATTCCGGTGTTTTCTGC
>DWVT01000001.1 GCA_019120075.1 Candidatus Mediterraneibacter excrementigallinarum | reverse complement strand
GTGCGCATAAAGCGAAGGATGCAGTCGTGCAAGCTTGCTTGCAAAAGACTGCATCCTTTGATTTATGGATCGGACGGAGAGAAAACTTAGTACTCATAAAACGGTTCGTCCTGCTTGCAATCTTCCAGCACATATGATAAAGTAAATCCATCTCAAACGGCGGGCATGTCGCCATTCGATGCCGTCAGAAGATCTGGTAGTTCTTTGCCTGGATTCTCAGGTAAAAATCAACCGCTTGTAACAACAGATAACATTCGCTATAATGAGGAAAGGAAGAAGCCTATGAGAAATGAACTTGCCGGAGACATTGGTCTGGCGGCTGGAAAAAGTCAGTATGATGCCTATTGTAAAAGAATACTGGCGAACAAGGAGATCCTTGCATGGATTCTGAAATATGCAGTAACAGAATTCAGCGACATGGAGATAGGAGAAATCAAAAAGTGTATTGAGAATGATATCCGGATATCCAAAGTGAGGGTTTCTCCGGGAAAAACAAATATGCCGGAACCGGAAAAAATCTCCGGCGGATCAGAAGAAGACAAAGTGCCGGGAGAAGGTGAGATCTTTTATGATATTCGATTTTCCGTATATCTGCCGGGAAAGAAGAAAAAGGTCAAGATGTTAATAAACGTGGAAGCGCAGAAAGACAGTTATCCCGGCTATGAGATCCCGTCGAGAGGTGTGTATTATGGTTCGAGAATGATATCTGCCCAGAAAGGGACAGAATTTTCAGGGAGCGATTATGACAGTATAAAGAAGGTATACAGCATTTGGATCTGCATGAATGCTCCAGGCTATATTGGTAATGCGGTATCGGAATATAGCATTGTAAAAAAGGACCGTATTCCCGGTATCCCGGACAAGAGGGAAGCTTATGATAAAATGACTATCGTAGAGATTTGTTTAAATCCAAAGTCAAAAAAAGGGAACCGTTTGACAGAGATGCTTAATGTTTTGTTCTCCATGGAGATGAAAGCAGAGGAAAAGATAAAAGAACTGGAGCAGAGATTTCATATCCCAATGGAAAAAAAGCTGGAAAAGGAGTTGAACCAGATGTGCAACTTAAGTGATTATGTGGTGGAAGTCGGATTGAAAAAAGGAATGGAACAAGGGATGAAACAAGGAATGAAACAAGGGATAAAACAAGGAATGGAGCGGGGCAGACTGCTTCAGCAGATCGAGGTGATCCAGAAAAAGGTCAGAAAAGGAAAGTCCCTTGAGCAGACGATAGATGAGATGGAAGCAGAACGCAGCCTTATTGAACCTATTTACAGGGCTGTCCAGGAAAATCCTCAGTCTGACGCAGAGAAGCTTGCTGACCAGCTTATTGGTGCGGAGAAGTAAAAAGGAAAATACAGGAGGAAAAGGATGGGACTTACACATTTTGATGAGAACGGCAAAGCACTTATGGTGGATGTGACAGATAAAAAAGAAACCGTAAGGGAGGCTACTGCCGAAGGCAGGATCTTTGTCAATAAAGAAGTGTTTCAGGCGATCAGAGAGGGAACGGCAGCCAAAGGAGACGTGCTTGGCGTTGCTGCGACTGCAGGGATCATGGGGGCAAAGCGGACTTCAGAGCTCATCCCCATGTGCCATATCCTTCCGATCACAAACTGCAGAGTGAATTTCAAAATGGAACCGGAAGAATGCGCAGTCCTGTGCACCTGCACTGTGAAAGTGACCGGAAAGACAGGAGTGGAGATGGAAGCTCTGACAGGAGTGAGCGTTGCGCTGCTGACGATCTATGATATGTGCAAAGCTATGGATAAAGCAATGGAGATTGGAGAAATCTGCCTGTTAAAAAAGACCGGAGGAAAGAGTGGCGATGTGTTCAATGAAACAAGAGGTTCCGGAACAAAGAAAGAGATCAGTATTCTGTAGAAAAGAGAGTGGTGTATCATGGAGAACGGAAAGTGGAGAGCGGCTGTGGTGACGCTTAGCGATAAAGGATACAGAGGTGAGCGGGTGGACAAGAGCGGTCCTGCTGTCTGCGAGATGCTGCGTGAAGCAGGGTATGATGTACAGAAAAATATACTCCTTCCAGATGAACGATCAGAAATTGAAAAATGTCTTTGTAAACTGTGCGATGATGAAAAAATGAATATTATTTTCACGACGGGGGGGACCGGATTTTCTCCCCGGGACTGCACACCTGAGGCGACTATGGCGGTAGCGACAAGAAATGCGCCTGGGATCGCGGAGGCGATGAGACTTGCATCTCTTAAGATCACTCCCAGGGCAATGTTAAGCAGAGGGGCTTCTGTTATACGGAACAGGACTCTGATCATCAATCTGCCGGGAAGTCCGAAGGCAGCGAGGGAAAATTTGGAGGCAGTGCTTCCGTCTCTTGGTCATGGGCTGGAAATACTGACCGGAAGCGGAGGAGAGTGCGGACAGTCCTGAGGAACGCCGGGATCATGATGGTCACGTGAACACAGCGTCATCCGGGAAGCATGACGGTCATGTGGACAGATCCGGTCAGAGAATCAGAGTGCGGACTATGACAGATATAAATATACAAAATCAGAGCTGCACAGTTTATGTCAGCCGGATGAAAGGATAAGAGAACGGATAAGAGATGGAAGACCAGTATGGAAGAAAGATCGATTATATGAGAGTGTCTGTCACGGACCGATGTAACCTGAGGTGTGTTTATTGTATGCCTCCGGAAGGGGTTCCGAGTATTTCTCATGATCAGATCCTTACATTTGATGAGATTACGAGAGTATGTCGAATCGGTACGG
Organism: Candidatus Mediterraneibacter excrementigallinarum; assembly: GCA_019120075.1. GTDB lineage: Bacteria > Bacillota > Clostridia > Lachnospirales > Lachnospiraceae > Mediterraneibacter > Mediterraneibacter excrementigallinarum. The sequence goes on along the minus strand of DWVT01000001.1, from coordinate 6,880 downwards.
AGCTCGGGATATCCAGGATCAGGCTGACTGGCGGAGAGCCGCTGGTGAGGAGAAATCTTCCCGGATTGGTGGGGATGATCCGTAAGATCCCGGGAATTAAAAATGTTTCAGTGACGACAAATGGTGTATTATTAAGTGATAATATAAATGAATTAGTTTCTAATGGCTTGAATGGAGTTAATGTCAGTCTGGATACATTGGATTCCGAAAGATATCGGGATCTGACCCGGGGAGGAGAGGTGGACAAAGCTCTTGGGGGACTGGAAGCAGCGCTCGCCTTTCCCCGGCTCAATGTCAAGATAAACTGTGTTCCGTTGGATGACACTGGATCGGAAGACTGGATCGGGCTGGCCTCTCTTGCAAAAGAAAGAGATGTAGAAGTGCGCTTTATCGAGATGATGCCGGTCGGGCGCGGGAAGAAGTTCCGGGGAAGAAGTGGCGACGAGGTGTTGAAGGTACTTGAAAGTAGTTTTGGAACTCCGGAGAAATACACCGGCAGGCTTGGCAGCGGTCCGGCGGCGTATGTACAATTCCCCGGATTCCGCGGGAGAATCGGATTTATCAGCGCGGTGTCCCACCGGTTCTGCGGTTCCTGTAATCGAGTCAGGCTGACATCCGAAGGAATGCTGAAGCCCTGTCTGCAGTATAGCGGTGGAGCAGATCTGCGGGAACTGCTGCGGAGTGGAGCAGGAGATGTTAAAATCAAAGAGAAAATGAGAGAGACTATCTTCCGGAAGCCTGCAGGTCACCACTTTACAGAAGAGAAGAATATGACAGACAGAGAAATAGCCTGTCTGGAAGAAAAAGAAATGTGGAGTATAGGAGGATAAGAACAGATGGGGAAGGTGATCGCGGTCTGTACAAGCCCTGCGAAGGGAACACAGAAGACAGAGGCAGAAGAAGGTATTTTCGTAGAAGAGTTTGGAATCGAAGGAGACGCTCATGCAGGAAAGTGGCACCGCCAGGTCAGTCTGCTTTCTTATGATAAAATAGAAGAGTTCAGGAAAAAGGGGGCGGATGTGGAAAACGGTTCGTTCGGAGAGAATCTGGTGGTAAAAGGCATTGATTTTTCCTCCCTTCCTGTTGGAACACGCCTGTATTGCAACGATGTGATACTGGAGATGACGCAGATTGGAAAGGAATGCCATCACGGCTGTGCAATTTTCCGGAAGATGGGTGACTGCATTATGCCCCGGGAGGGCGTTTTTGCCAGAGTGATTCGGGGCGGCAGGATCAAAGCCGGAGATGAGATGACTGTGGACTGAAGCTGTAGTAGTTATAGTTACGAGTCCCATTCCTGAATGCGGTGTGAACTGTAACCTGAAATATAGAAAATGACTTGCATGCAGGCTGAAATCGTTATATTCTATTAAAGAATGCAGTCCGGTCGAAAGACTGGATTTTATATGAGACTGTAAAAAAGTTGGAGATTAGACAACAGGTGATTATGAAAAGAGCAAGGACGATGATACCGGTGCTTGTCTGTCTTCTGCTCCTGGCGATAAGCGCGGCAGGAGGGCAACGGAAGGCTGAGAAAAAAGAACAGGACAGCGCGACAGGAATCCGGATCGAAGAAAAAGACGGTAAGGAGTATTTTATTTTTCAGGACGTGAAGGAAAACAGCTACCGGGCGGAGCTGCTTGAAAATGTCCCGAAGAACATTTATGATTTTTCATGTCTTTCAACAGATGAAGATACCGGGTTTAAAAAATACAATGATGAAAAAAACGGGATCACGTCAAAAATGGGGATTGATGTCTCTGAATTTCAGGGCGGTGATATTGACTGGAAACAGGTGAAAGACAGCGGAATCGAATTTGTCATCGTGCGCATCGGATATCGGGCTTATGGTGAAAGCGGAGAACTGGTGAAGGATGATATGTTTGAACAGAACATAGAGGGAGCGCTTGACGCCGGGCTTGAAGCGGGAGTGTATTTTTTCTCTCAGGCGATCACACCGGGGGAAGCCGTGGAGGAGGCGGAGTTTGTCCTCGACCTTATACGTCCTTATAAGATCACCGGCCCTGTGGTGTATGATACGGAAGAGATCAAAGGAGATACTGCCAGGACAGATGGTAATACGAGGCAGGAATTTACGAACTACTGTAAGGTTTTCTGCGATACGGTGGAGCATGCCGGATATGACTCCATGATCTATGCCAATATGAAGTGGATGGCGTTCACTCTTGATATGGAGGAACTGACAGACTATGATTTCTGGTACGCGGATTACCATGAACTTCCCCAGAATCCGTATGATTATACTATATGGCAGTACAGCGAGACCGGGGCGGTCCCCGGCATCAATGCAAATGTGGATCTGAATATCTGGTTTGAGAAAGAAGGCTGACAGATCAGCCTTAAGGAGGATGAAAGATGAAGTGGAATAAATTCCGGTTAAAGACGACAACGGCGGCAGAGGACATCGTCAGCAGCATGCTGATGGATCTGGGAATAGAGGGGGTGGAGATCGAAGACCGTATCCCTCTCACTCAGTCGGATAAAGAGCAGATGTTCGTGGATATTCTTCCCGAGATCGAAGCGGATGACGGGACGGCATATCTGAGCTTTTATCTGGAGGAAGATGAAGACAAGGAAAAAATCCTTGCGGATGTGAAACGTGAACTGAAGGAGATGTCAGAATATGTAGATGTGGGAGAGTGTCTGATCGAGGAATCTCAGACAGAAGATGTAGACTGGGTGAATAACTGGAAGCAGTATTTTCATCAGTTCTATGTGGATGATATCCTGATCATTCCGTCCTGGGAAGACGTAAAGCCTGAAGATGAGGATAAGATGATCATACACATTGATCCGGGCACCGCGTTTGGGACAGGGATGCATGAGACGACTCAGCTCTGTATCAGACAGATCCGCAAATACGTGACGGAGACGACACGGATCCTGGATGTGGGATGCGGAAGCGGGATTCTGGGTATGCTGGCGTTGAAATTCGGCGCTGCGTACTCTGTGGGAACCGATCTGGATCCCTGCGCCATCGATGCCACATATGAGAATATGGAAGTGAACGGGATTCCCCGGGACCGTTATGAGGTGATGATCGGAAATATCATTGACGACAAAGAGATACAGGACAGAGTGGGATATGGATGCTATGATATTGTTGTGGCAAATATCCTTGCAGACGTGCTGGTGCAGCTTACGCCGGTGATCGTATCTCAGCTGAAACCGGGCGGGATCTATATTACCAGCGGGATCATTGACAACAAAGAAGAAACGGTGAAGGAAGCGGTGAAGGAAGCGGGACTTACAGTTCTGGATGTGACATATCAGGGCGAGTGGGTCTGCGTGACAGCGAGGAAAGACTGATGCAGCAGTTTTTTACAGAGCCGTCCCTGATCAGGGACGGAAAAATTTATATTGAAGGTACGGACCTTGGACATATGAAGAATGTCCTCCGCATGAAGCCGGGAGAAAAAGTCAGAGTGAGCGATGGAACAGGAAAGAACTATCTCTGTTCAATCGCAGGATATGAGGGAAGCCGGGCTGAACTGCAGATAGAAGAAATGCTTGAAGGAAATGCGGAACTTCCTTCCCGGATCGTCCTGTTTCAGGGACTGCCCAAGGGAGATAAGATGGAGCTGATCGTCCAGAAGGCGGTGGAGCTTGGCGCATGCAGCATTGTCCCCTTCGCAGCGAAACGGTCTGTGGCAAAGCTGGATGAAAAGAAGGCGGCAAAGAAACAGGCGCGCTGGCAGACCATTGCGAAAAGCGCGGCGGAACAGTCCGGGCGAGGGATCATTCCTGAAGTGAAGGGACTGTTCTCTTTCGGGGAGGCACTTGAGTCTGCACAGAAACTGGATATTGTTCTTGTGCCTTACGAGCTGGAGGAGGAAACGGACAGAACGGCAGAAGTGATCAGCAAGATCCTGCCGGGGCAGTCTGTGGGAATCTTTATCGGCCCTGAAGGAGGGTTTGAAAAAGAGGAAGTTGAGCGGGCTGTGGAGGCAGGAGCAGTGCCGATAACCCTGGGGAAACGTATCCTTCGGACGGAGACGGCGGGGATGACAGCGCTGTCCATCCTGATGTATCATCTTGAGATAGGAAGTCATAATTTAATAGTAAAAGAGTAGAGGAAAGGGAAAATGGAAGTATATCTGGATAATTCCGCCACGACCATGAGCTATCCGGAAGTGGGGGAACTCGTTTATAAAGTTATGTGCAGGGATTATGGCAATCCCGCGTCAATGCACAGAAAAGGCGTGGAAGCGGAGCATTATATCCGGGAAGCGAAAGAGACGCTGGCAAAGATCCTGAAGGTCAATGCAAAAGAAATCTTTTTCACTTCCGGGGGAACTGAGAGCGACAATCTCGCTCTGATCGGATGCGCAAGAGCGAATAAGCGGTCAGGAAATCACCTGATCACCACATCCATCGAACATCCCGCGATTCTCAACACAATGAGATATCTGGAAGAGGAGGAAGGGTTCCGGGTGACATATCTGCCCGTGGATTCAAAAGGAAAGGTCAAACTGGACGCCCTGAAAGAGGCGCTTTGTCCGGAGACGATCCTTGTATCCATTATGTATGTGAACAATGAAGTGGGGACGGTTCAGCCTGTGGAAGAAGCTGCAAAGATGGTAAAAGAATATGATTCTTCCATTCTGTTCCACACAGATGCGGTGCAGGGGTTCGGAAAATACCATATCTATCCGAAACGCATGGGTATCGATCTGCTCACTGCCAGTGGCCATAAGATCCACGGACCGAAGGGCGTCGGTTTTTTGTATATCGGTGATAAAGTAAAGATCCATCCGATTCTGTTTGGCGGAGGTCATCAGAAGAATATCCGTTCCGGTACGGAGAATGTTCCGGGGACAGCGGGGCTTGGTCTGGCGGCGAAAATGATCTATCAGGATATGGATATGAAAGTGGCGCTCATGCGTGAGCTGAAAAATTATTTTATTGAAGGGATCTCTAAGATTGAGGACACCACGATACACGGATTTACAGACGAGGGGAGTGCTCCTCATATCATCAGTGTGGGGATAGCGGGGATACGAAGCGAAGTCCTTCTGCATGCACTGGAGGATAAGGGGATCTATGTATCGTCCGGGTCCGCATGTTCCTCCAATCATCCATCCGTCAGCGGGGTGCTGAAAGGAATCGGAGCGGCAGATGAATATCTGGACGCCACCCTCCGTTTCAGTATGTCAGAGTTTACAACGAAAGAAGAAATTGACTATACACTGGAAACACTATATAATTGTATACCGATGCTTCGGAAATATACAAGACATTGATGAGAGGTCATAAGGAGAATACGATACATGAGATTTCATTCATTTTTGATCAAATATGGAGAAATAGGGATCAAAGGAAAAAACAGATATATGTTTGAAGATGCCCTTGTGCGTCAGATCAGATATGCACTGCGCGGCGTGGACGGACAGTTCCTTGTTCATAAATGCCATGGCAGGGTGTACGTGGACTGCGAGGGTGAATATGACTATGAGGATACGGTGGAAAGCCTGAAGAGAGTCTTCGGTATTGTGGGGATCTGCCCTGTCGTGCGTGTGAAGGTGGCTGAAATCGGACAGCTGAGGAAAGACGTGGTCTCCTATATGGAAGAAATGTATCCGGACAGGAGCCTTACGTTTAAAGTGGAAGCCAGGCGGGCAAACAAGCGCTATCCGATGAATTCCATGGAGATAAACTGCGAGCTGGGAGAGGCGGTCCTTGACGCTTTCCCGGAGATGAAAGTAGACGTTCATAATCCGGACGTAAAGCTGAATGTTGAAATCCGGGAAGAGGTGTATATTTATTCCGAGATTATCCCCGGACCGGGAGGAATGCCGGTAGGGACAAACGGAAGCGCCATGCTCCTGTTATCCGGTGGGATCGACAGTCCGGTGGCAGGCTATATGATCGCAAAGAGAGGTGTGGAACTGGAGGCTACCTATTTCCATGCTCCGCCCTATACCAGCGAGCGCGCAAAGGAGAAAGTGGTGGATCTGGCAAGACTGGTCTCGGCGTATGCAGGTCCCATCAAGCTGCATGTGGTGAATTTTACGGATATTCAGCTTTATATCTATGAAAAATGCCCTCATGAGGAACTTACGATCATCATGCGCCGTTATATGATGCGGATCGCAGAGCACTTTGCGAAGAAAGACGGATGCCTGGGGCTGATCACGGGAGAGAGCATCGGCCAGGTGGCGAGCCAGACCATGCAGAGCCTTGCGGCGACGAACGCGGTCTGCACGCTTCCGGTGTACCGCCCGCTGATCGGGTTTGACAAGCGCGATATCGTGGATATTTCGCAGGAGATCAACACATATGAGACGTCCATACAGCCGTTTGAGGACTGCTGTACAATCTTTGTGGCGAAACATCCCGTTACAAAGCCAAGTATCGAGAGGATAGAAAAGTCGGAGTTAAATCTGAGTGAAAAGATCGATGAACTGGTGAAGACTGCGATTGAGACCGCTGAGGTGATCCGGGTGGAGCAGAACGCATAAAACTGTAGTTCACACCTGACCGCCGCCCGCATGCGCACTCGTTGCGCTGACGCGCTTCAGTTCCGCTCTGTGAACTGTAAACGGATAGAAACAAAAGAAAGAGCTGCCTCAGCCGAGACAGCTCTTTCTGAAAACTCTGACTTATTATTTGATGATGTAAGGATCAAGTGCAGCCAGGATATCGCTTACGTCGCCGTCAGCGTGGATGTTCAGGTCGATCGGTTTGGAAAGATCCAGACTGAAAATACCCATGATTGATTTGGCATCTATAACATATCAATCATGGGTATTTTCAGTCTGGATCTTTCCAAACCGATCGACCTGAACATCCACGCTGACGGCGACGTAAGCGATATCCTGGCTGCACTTGATCCTTACATCATCAAATAATAAGTCAG
>DWVT01000079.1 GCA_019120075.1 Candidatus Mediterraneibacter excrementigallinarum | reverse complement strand
AAGACATATTTCTCTTATGCCGTACGTTCAGGACTAATCGATTCGGTCAATAAGAGTAAATGAGTGAAAAGCCTTTAAATGCTGGAAATCCAGTGTTTAGAGGCTTTTTTGTGTGATGAAGAAAGTATTTGCTTGCGATTGCTTGCGTTTGCAAGCAAAAATAAATATAATGAGATTAAAGGAGTGTGATGAATATGGCAAATACATCTGCAGTTTATGCCCGTATTGATAAGGAACTGAAAGAAAATGCTGAGGAGATTCTCTCGCAGCTTGGTATTTCTCCATCCAGTGCTATCCAAATGCTCTACAGCCAGATTGTTCTTAAAAAAGGAATGCCTTTTGAGCTGCGTCTTCCGGTTGGAAAGCCGGTTGCTATTGGAGGAATGACACGGAAGCAGCTGGACGAAGAACTTATGAAGGGCGTGAAATCTATCAAAGAAGGTAAAACTTATACGGCAGATGAGGTAGATGCCGAATTGAAAAAGGAGTTCGGAATATGAGTGAACCTTATTCTGTTATTTATTCTCCGCAAGCTAAAGATGACCTGATGGAGATATATTCGTACATTGCATTTGAGCTCCATGCGCCTGACATCGCCAAAGGTCAAGTGAACCGCATACGAAAAATGATCCGATCACTGGATTTTATGCCATCCCGTTATATCATTGTGGAATGGGAGCCGTGGAATAGCATGGGAATGCATCAGGTGCCAGTGGAGAGGTAGCGAATGCTACATCTTTTACATAAGATAGTAAAAAAGGATTATCTTTGTGGATAAATTAAAAAAATTTGTTAAAAATATTTGAGGTCAATTGCTTTTCAAGCAACTTCAATATATAATTAGATTGCAAAAATAGTGGGAAAACATTGACTATTATTAATTAGAAATATATAATAGTTAAATTGTGCACATAATAGTTGATCAAGGGTAGATGTAATGAGGAGGTAGATTATGGCTAACACAGGGAGGAAGATTGGCGTTAATATCTTTACGTTAATGCAGAACGCTGGAATTAGTCGAGAAGATTTGGCTGAAAAGTTGAACTATTCATATAGAGATATGTGTAGAATTCTCGAAGGTAAGCTGATGCTACCGCCTGCAGAAGTGAGAAAGATTGCAGAATTTTTTGGTAAAACAAAGCAAGAATTACTTCACTATGAAGCTGATAGATTTGTTCCAGAATTGCAATATATGAAAGAATTTAGCGATACAAACAATTTAGACAAGATTTTAGACTTGTTGGATGAATATGTAGATTTAAAGGAAGCTATGTAATATGGGGCTGTACGGTTTTCGTGCAGCCTTTTCTTCTAGAGGTGGTATTATGGATTGGAAAGAAATTGACAAAGTTATTCAGAAAATTGTTTCTGAAATAAAAGACAAATGCATTATTAAGAATGTAGCTATTAGGGATGATATTTTTGGTATATTAGAAGATAATTGCACAGTAATCTACTATCCACTAGAGAATGAGAAAAATCGTGGCTTTCATATCAAGAGAATAGTAAAAAATGAATTAGAAGATTTTGTGTATATAAATACTGCAAAACCGATTGCAGAACAGATTTTTACTGCCGCACATGAATTTGGACATATTTTTGAAGTATCTGATAAAGTTTGGAAGATGATGGGATATTCTGGATTTCCAACAGAAGAAGATGAAGAAAATATTACAAATAGATTCGCTGCAGAACTTCTCATGCCTGCCGAGGTATTCAAGCAATCTTTTTTGGAAAACATGAAGGAAGTGGGAATAAAAAGCGGAAAGGTGAAAGTAGATGATTTGGTTCGTGTAATGGTAATGCAGATGAATGCGTTCATGGTTCCATATGAAGCGGTCAGAAGAAGATTAGTAGAAGTAGGACTTATGCAACAGAGTGCAGCGGACTTTTTGGAATCTAAGGAAGAAGAAATATTACATTTAGTGGAACTGCTTACTCAGTATCAAAATTCCTATCTGGAAAAGGGAACAGGAAGAAAGACCATTTCTGGAATTAGAGAATTAATAGAAGAGGCTGAAGCACGAGAAAACATAGATGATTTTTTAGTAAAAAGAATCAAAAGAGATTTAGAAATCGTAGATATGCCTGAATCAGATGAATTGGAGATTAATATAGGAGATAAGGACAATGAGTAAAAAAGAAGCAATAGTTGACACATGCTTTTTTAACAAGTTGTCTAATAATGGAAAAAACATTGAAGTTTTTAAAAAAGTATTAGTGGATTTAGATTACAAACCAGTTGTTCACCCATATATTGCAGAGAAAGAATTAGATGTATTCCCTCATTTTAACAAATTGGTAGAGGAAGGATTTATTCGGAAAGCGGAGTATAACGAATTCATAGAAGATGAGGACGATGCTGAGTTGTATGAACAATATTTTCAAGAACTGTATGAGGAAATGAGGGAATATCTCGAAATAAAAGGGGCACAAAAGCGAATTGAAAAGCTGGCAATACCAAAGGGGCAAACGATATACACATATCGTCGAGCTGGTATGAGTTTGGGAGACGTTCACATGATATTGATGGCTTTTTTTATGAGATTACCGATCATTCTTTCAGAGGATGGAGATATTGAATTTCTTCGTTTTGTTGCGGAGAGAAAACTGTCGAGTAATTCCTATAATTTGGATATATATAATGTTATGGATTTGATTATGATGATTGCACAAAAGGAAGATACTACATTTTCTAAAAAGGAATTGGAAAAAGTGGTGTTGGAGGTTAAGGAGAGAGCAAGATTATCCGAAGTCAAGCAAGTATGGAATGAAATCCATTCAAATGCATGATGACATATGAACAATAGGAATAAAATTGAATAGTAGTACATAGTAGTCATACCGTGTGTTAAAGATAGATGTAAGCAAGACACTGACGCTCCGAAGGTGTTTCAGTTGATAGAGGCGAGCGAAGAGACGCCGATCCATATGCAGATCTTATTTGCAGTGCTAATGGGTCTTCGGTGTGGAGAGGTTAATGGGCTGAAATACAGTGATGTGGACTATATCAACCGTACATTGAAAATACAGAGGCAGTTGGGGAAAAAGCAAAATTCCAAAGCGGAAGCTATACCGCCGAAAATGCTTACAAAATATAATCCGAAATTTCTATGGTGGCCGGGACGTCGAAGGAATTATCAATTCTGAGCATAAATGAAAATGTGGAATGGATTTTTTAAAATTATTGACATATGTTCATAATAGAGTATACTGAAATCAGAGTTTCCGTAACTCGATAATGCAGGAGAAAGGAGAGATATCATGGCGAGACCACCGAAGCAGAGATGTATCTGTTCTTTGCCCCGTGTCACCGGGTTTTCCCCGCAGGGGGAGAGCGCAGAGGGCAGCGTGAACCTTACATATGACGAATATGAAGTGATCCGTCTGCTGGATCTTCTTCAGATGACCCAGGAAGAATGCGCGGCTCACATGGATATCTCCCGTCCCACCGTGACCCGGATCTACAATGAGGCGCGGAGGAAAATGGCTGACATGCTCATTAACGGAAAGGAACTCACGATCGGCGGGGGCGACGTTTTTGTCTGTACCGGGCTGAGACCGGAGTGTGCGAATGAAGAGCATTGCTGTCAGAAGAATAAAGAACTGCTGAGAGGACGGCGGAAATCAGAAGAAACCGGGGCGCTGTGAGCTGCCCATGATATCGCGGGGGACAGGGTAAGGAGATCTTCCCCCTGTCCGATCAGAGAGGGAAAGAAAAGAGGTAGAACGATGAAGGTATTGATCATTGGCGGAGTTGCCGCCGGAACAAAGACTGCCGCGAAACTGAAAAGAGAGGATAGAAGCGCGGAGGTTACCGTGATCACAAAAGATCAGGACATCTCCTATGCAGGGTGTGGACTGCCTTACTATGTGGGTGGACTGATCGGGAGCAGAGACGAACTGATCGTGAACACGCCCCAGAAATATTCCGGGCTGACCGGCGTGGAAGTGAGGACCGGAAAGGAAGCTGTCGCATTGGACGCAGAGAAGAAGGCGGTCACAGTGCGGGATACCGTTACCGGGGCTGAAGAGGTATGTCCCTATGATAAACTGGTGATCGCTGTGGGAGCTTCCCCGGCGGAACTGCCGATCGAGGGAAAGGAGCTTCCGGGTGTATTTAAAATGCGTACGCCGGATGACGCGGAGGGAATCCGTACATATGCCGATGCAAACAATGTGAAGAAGGCGGTCGTGATCGGAGCCGGATTTATCGGTCTTGAGGCTGCTGAGAACCTGCAGGCAAAAGGAATCAATGTGACGGTCATCGATTTTGCGCCCCAGATCCTTCCGAACATTCTGGATCCGGAGATGGCGGCATACGCGAAGAAGCATCTGATCAACGCGGGGATCCGCGTCCTGACCGGAACCAGCGCGCAGCAGGTGCTGGGAACGGACAGAGTGACCGGAGTGAAGACTTCAGCAGGGACACTGCCCTGTGAACTGCTCATCATGGCGGCAGGAATCCGTCCGAATACGGATTTCCTGAAAGATACCGGGATCGAGATGTTCAAGGGAACGATCCTTGTGGATAAGACCATGAAGACAAGCCTGGATGACGTTTATGCAGCGGGAGACTGCGTCATGGTGACAAACCGGATCACGGGAGCGCGCCAGTGGTCACCCATGGGATCTTCTGCCAATATGGAAGGACGTACGCTTGCACAGGTGCTGACAGGTGCGCAGAAGACATATCCGGGTGTGCTGGGAACCGGTGTAGTCAAGCTGCCGGGACTGAACATCGGCCGGACCGGTCTGACGGAAGCCCAGGCAAAGGAAGCCGGATACGATGTAGTGACTGTACTTGCTCCCACGGACGACAAGGCCCACTACTATCCGGATGCAGCCTTCTTTATCACGAAGCTGATCGCGGACCGTACGACGAGAAAACTGCTGGGAGTCCAGGTGTTCGGACCGGGCGCCGTGGACAAGATGGTGGACATCGCGGTCATGGGCATCAACATGGGCGCTGTGCTGGAAGACTTTGAGAATGCGGACTTTGCTTACGCTCCGCCCTTTTCAACGGCGATCCATCCGTTTGTGCAGGCGGTCTATGTACTGATGAACAAGATCGACGGAGAGCTGGTCAGCATGACGCCGGCGGAATACGCGGCAGGAGCTGCGGAGGACTACAAGGTCGTGGACGTGGCGCCGGAGCCGAAGATCCGGGGAGCTCATTTCGTGAACCTGGCACAGGTGAACGGAGAGATAGAAGGGCTCGGCAAGGATGAGAAGCTGCTTCTCGTCTGCGCGAAAGGAAAGAGAGCGTACTTCCTGCAGAACAGGATGCGCTATTACGGATATAAGAACACAGTCGTCCTGGAAGGTGCAACCTTCTTTAACGATGTGAAGGTAAAGAATGCGGAGGGCGCTGTCTCGAAGGAAGAGGAGACCAGAGTGAAAGCGCTGGGATTCCTGAAAGATAAGAGAACGCCGGATAAGTTCAACGGGCGCGTGATCACCCGGAATGGAAAGATCACGTCAGAGGAGGCCAGAGTGATCGCGGAGGCCGCGGAGAAGTTCGGAAGCGGAGAAGTGACCATGACGTCCCGTCTGACCATGGAAATCCAGGGTGTGCCTTTTGAAAACATCAAGCCGCTCAGAGAATACCTGATGCAGGCGGGGCTGGAGACGGGAGGAACCGGATCGAAAGTCCGTCCGGTAGTTTCCTGCAAGGGAACCACATGCCAGTATGGTCTGATCGATACCTTTGCGCTGTCTGAGGAGATCCACGAGCGGTTCTACCACGGATACAGAGAGGTGAAACTGCCTCACAAGTTCAAGATCGCGGTGGGCGGATGCCCGAACAACTGCGTGAAGCCGGATCTGAACGATCTGGGAATCATCGGACAGAGAGTGCCTCAGATCGATCTGGAGAAATGCCGCGGATGTAAGGTATGCCAGGTAGAGAACAACTGTCCGATCAAGGTGGCGAAGCTGGTTGACGGCAAGATCACCATCGATGACAACGCCTGCAACCACTGCGGACGCTGCGTAGGCAAATGCCCGTTCCACGCGGTGGAGGATTACACCAACGGATACCGGATCTACATCGGCGGACGCTGGGGCAAGAAAGTGGCTCAGGGCAGATATCTGGACAAAGTGTTTACAGATAAGGAAGAAGTTCTCTCTATCGTGGAGAAAGCCATCCTTCTGTTCCGTGAACAGGGGATTACAGGCGAGCGTTTCGCAGATACTGTCGCACGGCTTGGCTTCGAGAATGTACAGGAGCAGCTCCTTGCAGATGATCTGCTCGCAAGAAAAGAAGAGAACATCAAAGCCCAGAAACATCTGAAAGGCGGAGCAACCTGCTGATCAGGTCGGTGAATAAAGGAGAGCAAACAGGAGGTAAACATATGCTTGGAGGACACATTTTACATGGCGGCGACTATAACCCGGATCAGTGGCTGGACCACCCGGAGGTCCTGGAAGAGGACGTCAGGCTGATGAAGGAAGCAAATGTCAACTGCGTGAGTCTGGGGATTTTTGCCTGGGCGGCGCTGGAGCCGGAAGAGGGAAAATATGACTTTGACTGGATGGAACGGATCATTGACCGTCTCGGGGAAGAGGAGATCCAGGTGGTGCTGGCGACCCCTTCCGGGGCAATGCCCCACTGGCTGACTCAGAAATACCCGGAGGCTATGCAGGTCCAGGCAGACGGGAAACGGAATCTTCCGGGGAAACGGCACAACTTCTGCTACACATCCCCGGTGATGAGAAAAAAGATCCATGCCATAGACAGCGCACTGTCAGAGCGTTTCGGCAGGAAGAAGAATGTGATCCTCTGGCATCTCTCCAACGAGCTGGGCGGGAACTTCGCAGATTCTTCCTGTCACTGCGAACTGTGCCAGGAGGCGTTCCGGGACTGGCTGAAGGAGAAGTACGGGACGCTGGATAACCTGAACCGGGCTTACTGGAGCAGTTTCTGGAGCCACACTTACTCTGACTGGAGCCAGCTCCACAGTCCGGCTCCCCACGGCGAGACTACGATGACAGCCCTCACCCTGGACTGGAAGCGGTTCGTGACGCACCAGATGAGCGAGTTCACGAGGGAGGAGATCGCTGCGGTGCGGGAACACTCGGATCTTCCTGTGACGACCAACTTTATGTATTTCTTTAAGGGGCTGGACTACGGGAAAATGCGGGATGACCTGGATATTATTTCCTGGGACAATTATCCTTTCTGGCATAAGACGAAGGATGAAGTGCCTGCGGCAGTGAAGGCTGCGGCAAATCACAATATCATGCGTTCCCTGAAAAAGCAGCCCTTCCTTCTGATGGAGAGCACGCCGTCGTCCGTGAGCTGGAGAGAGTTCAACCCGGTGAAACGTCCGGGAATGCACATGCTCTCCTCCATGCAGGCTGTTGCCCACGGATCCGATTCGGTGCAGTACTTCCAGTGGAGAAAGGGAAGAGGGGCATTTGAACAATTCCACGGCGCGGTAGTAGGGCACAAGAACGGCAGCAATACCCGGACTTTCCGTCAGGTGACGGAACTGGGAGAGAGACTGAACCGCCTTTCCGGGCTCGTTGACGGTACGGTGAACCGCCCGAAAGCCGCGGTGATCTTCGACTGGGAGAACTGGTGGGCGCTGGAGGACGCGTCCGGTCCCAGACAGGACATCAGCTACATTGACTGTATCCTGGAACACTATCAGGCAATGTGGGAAGCCGGGATCGATACAGATTTTATCAATATGGATGACAGTCTGGAAGGCTACTCTTTTGTCACGGCGCCTCTGAATTATATGTATAAACCGGGATACGCCGAAAAGGTACGGAAATTTGTGGAAGACGGAGGAATCTTCGCGACGACTTATTTCAGCGGGATCGCGGACGATACCGACCTGTGCTTTACCGGGCATCATCCTCTTGCGGATGTGCTTGGGATCGAGCAGGAAGAGATCGACGCTCCGTCGGAAGAATTCCCCAACTCCTTCTGCTATGGCGATAAGACATATGCTGCCGGGAACCTTAGGGAGCTGATCCATGCGGCGGAGGGGACAGAAGTGGTCTCCGTCTATGAAGAGGACTATGTAAAGGGCGAGCCCGTGGTGACTGCCCATTCCTTTGGAAAAGGAAAAGCATGGTATCTCGCTGCTGCGGCGGGAGAAGATTTCCTGCGCGTATTCTATAAGGACCGCCTGAGAGAAGCGGGACTGGAAAATGCGCTGGGGGCGGAACTGCCATACGGAGTGACTGTCACGGAACGTGTCGGGGGCGGCGGGAAAGAGATCGTCTTTGTCATGAACTTCAGGGACGAGACCGTGAAGTTCCCGGCTGCCGGATCATGGACAGACGCGGAGAGCGGACAGAAATACGGCGGGACGCTGGAAATCGGGCCTTTCGGGTGCATTGTATTGAAAAGAGACTGACAGCGACAGGGGCGGATGCAAGGGCAGACGCCCCTTTTAATACGGATGCTGCTTTAATAATGGAGCGCTTTAACTCGATAAAATTTCACAAAACTGTTTTCTGATTTTTACAGAATTTATAAAATTTTAACAAAAAACAGAATGCACTCTGTTTTTCTGTTGACTTTGTGTTTTTTTGAGCTATAATGAAACACAGGATTGAATAAGCCAATGCGAAGAACAGGACAGGACTTCCAAAGTTGAAATGTTTTCAGAGAGTTTCCGGGCGGTGCGAGGAAACAGCATGACAAGGGAGCCATCCCCTGCGAGCAGTCAGGGTGAACCGTATTTTTACAAGTAGCCCGGACCGGAATTCCACCGTTATAAGGAGAACTGTTAATCCGTCGGAGTATCGGCGGACGACGGTACAGAGAGACCGGATGGCATCCGGTAAACAGAAGTGGTAACGCGGAGAAGATAATCTTCGTCTTCTGACAGAGAGATCTGTCGGAGGACTTTTTTTATTTTAAAAGGGAATTCTTTGTTCCTTGAAAAAAGTCCTTCAGACTTATTCAGTTTTACATAAGCAAAAAAAGGAGAGTAGAGAATCATGAACACACTGGTAATCGTATTGATCGCCGCTGTCTGCCTGATCGCGGCGTATACTCTGTACGGACGCTGGCTGGCAAAAAAGTGGGGAATCGACCCGAAGGCAAAGACGCCGGCAGTCGTACATAATGACGGGCAGGATTATGTACCTACAGACGGATGGACCGTATTCGCCCATCAGTTTTCATCGATCGCAGGCGCAGGACCTGTCACCGGAGCGATCCAGGCGGCGGCGTTCGGATGGCTTCCGGTCCTTCTCTGGATCATCCTGGGAGGTATCTTTTTCGGAGCTGTTACAGATTTCGGTGCGCTGTATGCGAGCGTTAAGAACGATGGAAAATCAATGGGGCTCCTGATCGAGAAATACATCGGAAAGGCAGGGCGGAAACTGTTCCTCGGATTCTGCTGGCTGTTCTGCCTGATCGTTATCGCAGCGTTCGCAGATATGGTAGCAGATACATTTAACGCCTATGTTGTGACGGACGGAGTAAAGACTCTTTCCGAGAATGCGACAGTAAACGGGGCGGCGGGAAGTATCTCCCTGTTCTTCATCCTGTTTGCAGTTGTATTTGGAGTATCACAGCACAAATTGAAACTGACCGGCTGGAAAGAAATCGTATTCGGTCTGGTATGCACAGTGCTTGCATTTGTATTCGGTATGAATTTCCCGGTGATCCTCGGGAAAGAGATGTGGGTATACATCGCGTTTATCTATATCTTCCTCGCTGCAGTGCTTCCGATGTGGTTCGTAATGCAGCCGAGAGATTTTATGTCAACCTTTATGTTCGTCGGCATGATCGCCGGAGCTGTTCTCGGACTGCTCTTTGCTCATCCGAGCATGAACCTTCCGGCATTTACAGGATTCGAGAATGACAGCCTCGGAACACTGTTCCCGATCCTGTTCGTAACGGTTGCCTGCGGAGCGGTATCCGGTTTCCACAGTCTGGTGTCCTCCGGAACTTCTTCCAAGACGATCTCAAACGAGAAGGATATGCTGAAAGTAGGATACGGAGCAATGGTTCTGGAAAGCCTTCTGGCGGTTATCGCCCTCTGTGTTGCCGGTGCGGCTGCAAGCGCGGACGGAACCGCTGCAGTGGGAACACCGTTCCAGATCTTCTCATCCGGCGTCGCAGGATTCCTTGAGATGTTCGGCATCCCGGTATATGTTGCGCAGAGCTTCATGACAATGTGTGTTTCCGCGCTTGCATTCACAACACTGGATTCTGTTGCCAGGATCGGACGTATGTCCTTCCAGGAGCTGTTCAGCGTGGATGATATGGAACATGCGGAAGGATGGAGAAAAGTTCTCTGCAATAAATATTTCTCAACGATCATCACACTGGTATTCGGCTATATCCTGACACAGGTGGGATACTCCAATATCTGGCCTCTGTTCGGAAGCGCGAACCAGCTCCTGAGCGCCCTTGTGCTGATCACGCTCTGTGTATTCCTGAAAGTGACGGGAAGAGAGCTGAGAACACTGGTGCCGCCGTTTGTGATCATGCTGATCGTGACATTCACAGCGCTGGTACAGAGATTTATCTCTCTTGTCAATGCGTTCGCAGCGGGAACAGGAGTCTTCATGGTAGAGGGACTTCAGCTTATCGTAGCTGTCCTGCTGATGATCCTTGGAGTGACGATCGTGGTTACTTCAGGAAAAGAACTGATCACAAAGAAAGCAGAAAAATAATAAGTATCGATCCTGAAAATACAGGAGGATATGAACAGAAATATATGAAAAGAGGCATCCCTCAGGTCATTCAGACTTTTGGGATGCCTCTTTTTAGTATAAGCCTGCTTTAATAATCGAGCGCCTCTGTGTAGATCTCGCGTACTTCGTCCTCGGTAAATACTTTCGGATGGTTCTGGATGCTGGCGAGAGATACCTTGAAGGCGTTGCCGGTCATCCAGTCCACGTCTTCGGCTTTTACACCTTCCGCGGAAAGGTTTGTCCTCAGATCGATCTTTTCAAGGAACCGGGTCAGTGTATTCACGAAATCCGTTTCATCTGTCCCGCCGAGAAGCTGTGAGATCCTGGCGAATTTTTCCGGCGCCGAGGGGATCGAGCGGCGGTAGATGACCGGCGCCAGTGCGGCGAGACCTCTTCCGTGGGTGATGTTGCGCAGGCCGCTTGCCGGATGCTCCAGTCCGTGAGGAGCTGTCACACCTGCCTGGTTGATAGACATGCCTCCCAGTGTGCTGGCAAATGTGATCCCGCACCAGGCATCCTCCTCGTCAAGGCCGTTGTATACCGGGATAAGGTTTTCACCGATCAGCCTGATCCCTTCCAGGGCGAAGATTTCTGTGACGGGGGAGCAGGTTCTGCTCAGATATGCTTCCATACAGTGGCAGAGGGCGTCAAACCCTACGGACGCCAGCACTTTTTTCGGCATGGTCTTCATCAGTTCCGGATCGATGATGGACGCCTTTGCGATCACGGAATTATCCCGGAGGGATTTTTTGTCTTTCGTCTCATCGTCTGTGAGGACGGCAAAACAGTTTCCCTCGCTTCCGGTCCCGCATGTGGTCGGAACAAGGATAAGGGGAAGAGCGCCTGTTCCGGTTTTCTTTCCGTATATATAATCGAAGATCGGTCCTTCATTGCAGGCGGCAAAGGCGATGGCTTTGCTGCAGTCCATGATGCTGCCTCCGCCCAGCCCGACGATGACCTGAATGCCTGCTTCCTTTGCAATACCGGCGCCCCGCATGACAGTGGAGGCCAGGGGATTGGGCTCCGCTTCGTCGAATACAGTCACCTCAGCCCCTGCTTTTTCAAGCAGGGACTTTGCGCGGCCAAGGAGACCGGAACGCTTGGTGCTGTGCCGTCCTGTGACGATCATGACCTTTTTTCCGTAGCGGGCAGCCTCCTCTCCGAGAACTTCTGTTTTTCCGGGACCGAAGATCAGGTTGACCGGAAGATAGTATTGAAATGAATGTGTCTGCATCATTTTTCCTCCATTCTGTTTCCGGATCTATGCTGTGAGTTCTTCTACGGCTTCCCGGATGATTTCAGCAGCCTTGTCGCAGTGTTCCTCTGTCAGGATCAGCGGCGGAACCATACGGATCACACTGCTTCCGATGGCAGTGATGAGCAGCTTCTTCTCGAAGCATTTGTGTTTAACGTCCACGGCGTTGACGGTTTCGTCAAATTCTACGCCGACCAGAAGACCCTGTCCTCTGACTTCTTTGATATGGGGAAGCGTTTTCAGCTTATCCATGAAATAGGCGCCCATCTTCTTTGCATTTCCGGCAAGATCACGGTCCAGAAGTTCTCCGATCTCTGCGAGAGATGCGGCGCAGGATACCGGGTTGCCTCCGAATGTGGTTCCGTGAGAGCCGGGAGTGAAGGCTTTTGCAACTTCTGCTGTCGCACAGATCGCGCCGATGGGCATTCCGCCGCCCATGGCCTTTGCCATGGATACGATATCCGGCTTGATTCCGTAGTTCATGTAGGACATGACAGCGCCGGTCCTGCACCATCCTGTCTGAACCTCATCGAGAAGGAGGAGCATTCCTTTTTCATCGCACAGTTTACGCAGCCCGGACAGGAATTCCTGAGTTGCCGGATGGACACCGCCTTCGCCCTGTACCGGCTCCACCATGATCGCGATGGTATCGTCTGTCACGGCATTTTTAAATGCTTCCAGGTCGTTGAACTCTGCATAGGTAAATCCGGGAACCATGGGCTTGAAGCCGATCTGGCATCCGTTGTCCGGCTGGCCTGTCGCGCTCATGGAACCATAGGAACGGCCGTGGAAGGACTCTTTAGCAGTGACAATATTGTAGTGGGTCGGACCATATTTTTCCACACCGTATTTTCTGGCCATTTTGATCATCGCCTCGTTTGCCTCAGTACCGGAGTTCTGGAAAAAGATCTTATCCATTCCGATGGCGTTGCATATTTTCTCGGCCAGCAGCGCCTGCGGGATCGTATACGGATAGTTGAAGGTGTGCATGATGTCGTCCACCTGATCCTTTACCGCAGCTACGACTTTCTTGTTGCAGTTTCCGGCGCTGTTTACCGCGATACCTGCGTAGAAATCCAGGTAGGCTTCCCCGTTCTCGTCGTAGATGTACATATCTTCCGCGTGTTCCGCGAGCATGGGGAAACGCTCATATGTATCGATCATATATTTCTCTACAAGTCCTTTGATGTCTTCCTTTGTATATCCTGTCTCAGTCAGTTTCATGTTCTTCTCCTCCATTCGTTTCTACAGCAGTCCTTTGATCTGCAGATAATCTTTTATTACTTTTACGCAGTTGTCGATCCCGACCCGTTCACTGTTGAGCGTCATGTCGTAGTTTACCGGGTTGGTCCAGTAGTTTCCATGCGTATAGTATGCGTAGTAGTCCGCGCGGTATTTGTCCGTGTGAGCGATCGTCGCGTTGGCGACCTCCTCGGTAACGCCCATGTTGGCGATGGTCCGCTCCACACAGAATGCCCGGGGAGCCTCCACGTAGACGCTGACCACGTTGGGGCGTCCTCTCAAGACCCAGTCGGCACATTTTCCGACGATCACACAGGATTCGGTATCAGCCAGATTTTCAATGATCTGTTTCTCGTATTCAAACAGTGTGTCGTCTGAGACGAACTTTTCATTTCTGGCGATGTAATGCTTTGCACGGGGCAGCCCTTTCAGAAAACTGGAGAACCCTCCGTGGGCCCGGATCTTTTCGTTTACTTCCTCAAACAGCTGTTCATCCAGCCCGCTCAGCTGGCTGGCAAGGGTGAGGATCCGGTTTTCATAACAGTGGATCCCCAGTTCCTTTGCCAGTTTCGACGCGATCTCTTTCCCGCCGGTGCCGAACCCTCTTGCGAATGTCACGACATAATTTTTCATCTGTCATCCTCCTCACGTGCAGACAATGGTCATCCGGCCAGGTATCTGCTCAGAAATTCTCTTGTCCTCGGATTCTTCGGAGCGGTGAACAGGACGTCCGGGGACGCGTCCTCCGCCACATAGCCTTTATCCATGAAGATCGTTCTCGTTGACACGTCTCTGGCGAAAGCCATCTCATGTGTCACGATGATCATGGTAAGACCGGTCTCAGCCAGCTCCTTCATGACTTCCAGTACCTCTCCGACCATTTCAGGGTCCAGGGCGCTGGTGGGCTCGTCGAAGAGAAGAACCTCGGGGTTCATGCAGAGCGCACGTGCGATGGCGACTCTCTGCTTCTGGCCTCCTGAGAGCTGCGCCGGTCTGGCGTTGATGTAGGGCGCCATCCCTACTTTTTTCAGATGGGTGATGGCACGGTCAAAGGCCTCTTTTTTTGAGAGATGAAGAACCTTCCGTGTGCAGCACATGCAGTTTTCCAGTACGGTCATATTGTTGAACAGGTTGAAGGACTGGAAGACCATGCCCACTTTTGCGCGGTACTTGTTGATCTCTCTCTGGACGTCTCTGATCTCTTTTCCGTGATAGAGGATCCGTCCGCTTGTCTGATGCTCCAGCCGGTTGATGCACCGGAGCAGGGTGGATTTCCCTGAACCGGATGAACCGACGATGCAGATCACTTCTCCTTTATCTACGGATATATCTATTTTCCTGAGCACCTCGTGGTCTCCAAAGGATTTGCTCAGGTTTTCAATGCTGATGATATTCTCTGCCATAGTTGCCGTTTCTCCTTTCTGATCACAGTACATACCTGATCTCTACTGAGCCTCCATGTACTCCACTGCAAGAACATAGTCCTTCTTTCCTTCCATCTTCTTCTCGATCAGGCTGAAAAGCCTGCTGAATACAAAGCAGAGCACAAAGTAGATCACTGCGATGACGAGATATGCTTCGTAGTATTTATAGTAATTGGCTCCTGCTGTCTTGGCAGCCATGAAAAGTTCCTGTACTGCGATAACGTTCAGCACGGAGGTCATCTTCAGGTTTGTGAGGAACGTGTTTGCCATTTCAGGGAGTATGTTTCGGAATGCCTGCGGAAGCACGATAAAAAGCATTGTCTTCAGAGGAGACATTCCCATTGCCAGAGCGCCTTCCCTCTGGCCTGTATCGATGGAATTGATCCCGGCACGGACCGTCTCAGCCATGTAGGCTCCTGTGTTGAGGACCGTTACCAGGATGCCGGCGGCGACGGAGGAAAGTTCCACGCCCGACTGGCGGAGTCCGTAGTAGACGATCATTGCCTGAACGATCATGGGAGTTCCCCTGAAGATCTCCACATAGATCCGGCATACTGCCTTGATAAGTTTAAAGACAGCGCTCTTTATGATATTATCTTCTTTTCTGATCCTGATATCCTGGATCAGCCCGACCACATATCCGAGTATAAACCCGAGAATGGTCCCGCTGATGGCTATGTACAGTGTCAGGATCGTTCCCTGGATGAACATGTTCGAGTATTTTTCGGCGAGAAAGATCACCCATTCCAATGAATTTGTCGGCTCAGTAATGTTAAACAGCATGCAGAATACCTCCCTTTTTTATCCTGTCTTTATCCCATATTATTCTGACGCCGGCTGCAGTCTGATCACCTGATCCATCAGTTCGTCCATGGCGGCTTTGTCGTTCCATCCGATGGCATCCATGGCATCCTGGATTTTGTCTCTCAGGGCTGTGTCGTCTTTTCTCGTGGCGATACATACATTTACCATCTCATCGTCTCCTGTAAAGGTATCGGAGGGATCCAGAGTGATCACCTTCAGATCATCGTTTGTCAGTGCTGCTGACTCTGCTGTCGGAAGATCAACTACGCACACATCCGCGACGCCGTTGGAGATAGCCATAAAGCATTCGGAGGTTGTCTCGTAGTTTCCGGCCTGTACACCGCCTTCGATCTGATCCAGAAGCGGAACCCATCCGGTTCCCAGCTGTGTCGTGAGCTTACATCCGGTTCCGGCAAGATCGGAAAGTTTTGTCACATTCTCATAAGCCCCGCCCTTCTTTACAACGATGCAGTTATCTCTATAGTAATATGGCTCGGTAAAGGAGTAGGAGATCTCACGTTCAGCTGTCCTTCCCATACCGGCTATGATCGCGTCATAATCTCCTGCGTCCAGGGAAGTTCCGATGGAACTCCAGTCAACTTTGTGGACTTCCAGTTCCATGCCCATTTCGTCGGCAAGTTTCTGTGCTACAGCCACATCGTAACCGTAGGCGTAAAAATCGGATCCGTAGATCGGCACCGCCTTAGAGCCGTCTGCCAGATCTTCTGTCTCCTGTGTCCAGTTGAACGGAACATAGTTGCATTCCATTCCGACGCGGAGAACTTTATCGCTGTCTGCGGATGACGCAGAAGCTGTATCAGTGCTGTCTGATCCGCATCCCGCCGCCATCGCCATTGTCATTAAGGCCGTCATACATACCGCCGCTGCCCGTCTATATCTTTTTTTCATAATAAATTCCTCCTTCTGACGATGGAAAAGGCGCTCATCCCGTCTGAGGGGAATGAACGCCTTTGTCCATCTATGTTTAAATATATTTTTTATGATCAAACTTAATCGAATCCTGCCTTCTGCACGTCTGCAGTCCGGCGGAAGAGCAGAGGATATAACAGAAACGGCGTCCATTCCTTTCGAAATGAACGCCGTTGTTCCATGCTGTCATATGCCTGTTCGATTAAGTTGACTCGATTATATATAAAATCACGTGGGATTGTCAACGTGATTTCTGCATATCATTTTTTGAAAATTTTCGAAAAATTTATGCATTTTTGCAGAATATTGTTAATTTGGAAAAGTTTTCTGCATAAAATCAGGGCCGGAACCTTCGTGAACAACGGTTATCACAATCCTGTGATAATCTTCCTGCCAACATTTTTTTACGTGGTGCCCGTGTTATAATGTCAGATGAAAAACGCGCTGAAATGAAAGGACAGATGGATAGAAAGGCAGGTCAGACCTTCCTTGACAGGAAAATCTGCCAGGCTTAAAATAGCATTGTATTGTTATAGAAATAACAATTTACAGACTATAGGATCAAAAGACAGGAGGACACAGCTATGGCAAATATTCTGATCAGCCCGGGCAAATATGTACAGGGCGCGGGAGAACTGAAAAATCTTGGAAAATATGCGGAGAAATACGGGAAAAAAGCACTGGTTATCATCACGGCGTCAGGATACAAGAGATGCGGTGCAGCGGTGGAAGCGGGATTTCAGGACAGCAGCGCCCAGATTGTGTTTGACTATTTCAACGGAGAGTGCAGCAAGACAGAGATCAGCCGCCTGACTACGGTTATGGAGAAAGAAAACTGCGATATGGTGATCGGAATCGGAGGCGGAAAGATCCTTGATACGGCAAAAGCAGTGGCGTATTACAGATCAGTTCCGGTACTGGTATGCCCCACGATCGCATCAACGGACGCACCGTGCAGTGCCCTTTCTGTGATCTATACGGATGAAGGCGTATTCGAGGAATACCTGTTCCTTCCGGCAAACCCGAACATGGTCCTGATGGACACGGAGATCATCGCAAAATCACCGGTCAGACTGACAGTATCGGGGATGGGCGACGCGCTCGCAACGTATTTTGAAGCGCGTGCGTGCCAGAGGAGCGGCGCTGTGACATGTGCGGGAGGAAAAGTGACTTCCGCTGCGATGGCGCTGGCAAAACTGTGCTTTGACACTCTGATGGATGAAGGAGTAAAAGCAAAACTGGCGCTGGAAGCAGGTGCATGCACTCCGGCTGTAGAGAAGATCATCGAGGCGAATACGCTTCTGAGCGGTATCGGATTTGAGAGCGGCGGGCTTGCCGGAGCCCATGCCATCCACAATGGATTTACCGTGCTGGAGGAATGCCACCATATGTACCACGGAGAGAAGGTTGCTTTTGGAACGATCACTCAGCTTGTACTTGAGAACATTGCGGCGGAAGAGCTTGAGGATATCATTGACTGGTGTATCGAATTGGGACTGCCTGTTACATTGAAGGAACTGGGAATCCAGGAGGTGACCGACGAAAAGCTGATGGCTGTGGCAGAGGCAGCATGCGCGGAGAGCGACACGCTCCACAATATGCCTTTTGAGGTGACTCCGGATACAGTGTGCGCGGCGATCAGGGCAGCAGACGCGTACGGCAGATATTTTCTGGGTGAGTAATCCGGGATGAGAAGAACGCTTTTCTACCGGATCCTGTTTTATGCCGCAGGGCTTCTGGTCCTTGCCCTTGGACTGACCCTGAATACGAAAACAGGACTGGGCGTTTCACCGATCATCTCGGTGGCATACAGTATCTCAGAGATATTTGACCACAATTTTGGAAATATGACTCTGGCCCTTTACAGTGTCTTCGTTGTGATCGAGATGGTGCTCCATCTGATCCGAAAGAGCAGATACAGCAGAGCGGAAGGGGGCGCGCTGGCAAATGCGGGGAGAAAGGATCTGAAGCTTATCCTTCTGATGGATTTTCTTCAGATCCCTCTGAGCATTGTTTTTACCCGATTCCTGAATGTATTTTCCGCTGTGATCCCGGAACTTTACTCGGACGGACCTGCATCCCCCGGGGAGCTGGCCGTCCGGGTAGTCTTTCTGATCATTGCCATCATCCTGACCGGGATCGGTGCCGCCATGTCGCTGAATATGCGGATCGTGCCCAACCCCGGTGACGGTATCGTGCAGGCGATCGCAGATACGATCCACAAAAGTGTGGGATTTACGAAGAACTGCTTTGACCTGACGAATATCACGATCACCATCGTCCTGAGCTTTGTGTTCGCAGGGCATCTCGTGGGCGTCGGTGTGGGAACCATCCTTGCCATGATCGGCGTGGGACGGACGATCGCTGTGTTCAACCACTTTACATATGCGAAGATGAAGGAACTGTCAGGGGTGGAAGAGTAAGAGAAAGCCTGCAGAAATTTACAGTTCACACTCGACTGCCGAAGTGGCCAGGTAAAGCGCTTCACTTTGTTTTTCTGGCATGTACATCCAGAATATGCTAATATTTAAAAGGAGAAAACATCTGGCAGACACCTGAAATGTGGAGCCAGACACTGGATGTACTCCGAACAGAAAAGAGGTAGACTTATGAGTTACAAATATGAGTGGCTTCTTATAGAGGCGAATGATGATATTGATGAAATCGAGCATCGGGAGCCAACAGAAGAATTCTTGTTCTACAGAGCAGTGGCAAGCGGGGATATCGATAAGGTAAGATTAAATTGCGAGCAGGGGAGGTTTGTGGCAGAAGAAGGAGTAGGAGTTCTCTCGAGAGATCCGGTTACAAACCTGAAATACCATTTTGTGATCACAACTGCGATGATCACACGGCTGTGCAGGCAGAACGGAATGGAACTGGAACAGGCGTTCCGGCTGAGTGATTTCTATATCCAGAAACTGGATGACCTTCACACTGAAAAGGAAGTCCGGGAGCTGCACGACGTAATGGTCATGGATTATACAGAAAAAATGCGAAAATATTACCGCAGTGATACGAACTCGAAACATATCAATGCGTGTAAAGAATATATTTATTCACATATAAAAGAACGGATCACGATCGAGGATCTGGCTGATGCGCTTGGAGTATCGCCCAGTTATTTGTCACGCCTGTTCAAAAAAGAAACTGGCGTATCCGTAAGCGCGTACATACGGGAGCAGAAGATTGATATGGCGAAAAATCTGCTTCGGTTCAGCGACTATTCCATGATAGATATCGCCAACCGCCTCTCTTTTTCTTCACAGAGCCATTTTATACAGCAGTTTCGGGATGTGGTTGGAATAACCCCGAAGAAATACCGTGACAAGTACTATATGGTACAGTGGGATATTGAGCCGCCTGTCAAATATTTGAAAGACACAGAAGCAGGCGATTCGGATAAATAATATTTCTGAAAAAGAACACGGGATACAGTCAGTGTTTTGACCGTATCCCGTGTTTATTACATTGTCAGGAGAATTTCGTTATTCTCTGTGAGCAGTTCTGCAGGTATGTAATTGTCAGGCAGTGCTTTCCCGTTCAGAGTCATACTCCTGCAGCCGGATTCACGGTGATCTGGATTTTCAACCCGGATGTGGAGATGTTTTCCGCGGAAATCTTTATCCATCTCAAAGGAATCCCAGCCTTCCGGTACTGCAGGCGCGATACGGATTCCACCCAGGTCTGGTCGGAGACCGAGGATCCCTTCCACGCATCCGACCATTATGGTGGAAGCGGTTCCTGTCAGCCAGTGCACATGGGATCGTCCGAAATGGCTGCTGGCAGGTCCTTCTGTGAACTGCCCGTAGCAGTACGGCTCAAGACGGCGTATCTCTGCCCGGTCATTCTGTGCGGCAGGCGCATTTTCCGTAAAATATTCAAACGCGCGGTTTCCATGACCCATGAGAGCCTCTGCCAGGATCAGCCAGCCCTGAGACTGAGAGAAAATACCGGAGTTTTCTTTTGTGCCCTGATTGTAGATCACGGCAAGCGCACCGTCGAATGCGTGCGCATGGTAAGGCGGATCCATCAGGATGGCGCCGTATGCGGTATTCAGTCTCTGATATACATTTTCCAGGGCGGCGTCTGCCTGTTCTTTGGACGCAAGACCGCTGATGACCGCCCAGCTCTGCGGATTCAGCCACATATTTGCCTCCGGATCTTCCGCTGCGCCGATGCGTTCGCCCTTCTCGGTATAGCCGCGGATGAAACGGTCCTCATCCCAGCACAGCTTCTGGATCTTCTGTCCGATTTCTTCCTGTTTCTCCTCAAGATAAGTAACGTATTCGCTGTCTTGTTTATAGACGGCAAATTTTTTTAATATCGTCATTGCATAATAGAACTGCAGCGCGACAAAGGAGGATTCTCCCTCTGCTCCGAGGCGGAGGCAGTCATTCCAGTCCGCGTATAATCCGGCAGGCATACCGTGGGGACCCAGATGGTCAAA
>DWVT01000078.1 GCA_019120075.1 Candidatus Mediterraneibacter excrementigallinarum | reverse complement strand
AGAGCTGGATCTCGCATTTCTTTGCCAGTCCTGCAGCAACGATGTTCTTCGCTGCGTAACGTGCCGCATATGCCGCAGAACGGTCAACCTTCGTGCAGTCTTTTCCGGAAAACGCTCCGCCGCCGTGACGAGCCACTCCGCCGTAGCTGTCCACAATGATCTTACGCCCTGTCAGTCCGCTGTCACCGTGAGGTCCGCCGATCACAAATCGTCCTGTCGGATTGATGAAGAACTTCGTCTCCTCATCCACCATATCCGCCGGAATAATCTCATCAAATACATATTTTTTGATATCTTCATGGATCTGTTCCTGGGTCACATCCGGGTCATGCTGCGTTGAAAGCACCACTGCCTCAAGCCGCTTCGGCGATCCGTCCTCATTGTACTCTACCGTCACCTGAGTCTTTCCATCCGGACGGAGGTAGGGAAGTGTGCCGTCTTTTCTCACCTTGGCAAGCTGGCGCGCCAGTTTATGTGCCATGGCAATGGGATAGGGCATATACTCTTCTGTCTCATCGGAAGCATAGCCGAACATCATTCCCTGGTCACCTGCTCCGATTGCCTCAATATCGTCCTCAGACATGGTGTGTTCCTTTGCCTCGAGCGCCTTGTCCACACCCATGGCAATATCGGAGGACTGCTCGTCGATGGTTGTAAGTACACTGCATGTATCCGCATCAAATCCGTATTTTCCTCTTGTGTAACCGATCTCGCGCACAGTATCGCGCACGATCTTCGGGATATCCACATAAGCGTGAGTTGTGATCTCGCCCATGACCATCACCATACCTGTCGTACAGCATGTCTCGCATGCCACACGGCTCATCGGGTCCTGCTCCATAAGCGCGTCAAGGATAGCGTCCGAGATCTGGTCGCACACTTTATCCGGATGTCCTTCGGTGACTGATTCTGAAGTAAAAAGTATTTTTTCCATAAAAGTTCTCCTTTCCTCACTTTCTCTCTGCGATGCTGTTTCCGTCTGTCCGCGCGAGCGCGGCAGCCGCCAGGCCATTCCGACGCAGGCGATCCTGGTAAACGAAAACAGCCCGCGAAAGCGGACTGTCAATCTATCGTAACAATCCTCTTATTGTTCGATCGCTCGCTCAGGTTGGCACCTTCCATGAAAGGGGTTGCCGCAGCTTCTCAGATCCTTTGTATCTCCACTGCTCTGAATAAGAGAAAGTTTTCATTATTGAGTTGATTTATTTTCAGGTACAGTAGAGACTTTACAACTCTTCCCTGTAAATGTCAATACTATGGCAAATAGTCTATAAATATTAACAATATTCTGAAAACTCTGTTACTTTTCTCCTGATGCCTCCGTGATCACTCCTCCGTCATCGATCTTCACTCCATCAGACAGCCCTTCCAGATAGTCAAACATCTCTCTCTGCTCCGATTCATCGCTGATATACTGTGTCGTATAATCCGTCTGCAGACAGGGCGTGAAGGACATCTCCTTCAGTCCGTCATACGTGATATCCAGATTAAGAAGCCCTGTGTACTTCGTCTCATCATTGAACCAGAAATCTCCCATGCTGTACACGATCGGCTTTCCGTCTATGTATCCGATTCCTTCAAGCACATGAGGATGCCCGCCGACCACGATATCAGCTCCTGACTCCAGGAATCCGGTCCCCTCCTCGGTCTGCTCCTCCGTGTGCTGCGTCTCATCTTCCGGTCCCCAGTGGATGTAAGCGATCAGGTAATCGCATTCCTCAGACGCCCGGGAAATGACCCGGTTGAATTCCGTTGTGTCATAGGCCTCCAGTATTCCCGGAGAATCCTCCGTAGCCGCCGGAGTATATTTTGTCTTCTCCGCATTGCTGGCTGCCACGAATCCGATCTTCATTCCGTTTACGATAAAATATGCCGGCCGCTCCGCCTCGTCGATATTCCTTCCCCCTCCAACATAGGCGATCCCGGCCTCATCGAGAAGATCCGTCGTGTCCAGCATGGCTTCCGGGCCATAATCATAGACATGGTTGTTGGCAAGAGAGACAAGGTCTGTCCCCATCTGTTCCAGAAGCTTCATCCGCTCCGGTTTCGCCCGGAACGTATAGTATTTTCCTTCCAGCGGTTCGCCCCGGTCGCTTATGGCATACTCATGGTTCAGGAAGAAGACATCCGCCAACTGTGTAATATCAAGAATCTCCGGCGAGATACATTTTTCCAGATCATTTACTTCATCGTAATGATCCAGGACAAAACCATCCTCCGCGAGACAGAGATCCCCGGCCACCGTGATGCGGGCAGCCCCTTTCTCCTGATTTCCCGACTTTCCGGCTGCGGTGCTCCCGCTTCCGGACTGTCCGGCTTCCTCCTGCGCGCTTCCGCCCTCATTCAGGACCCAGATCCCGTTTTGCCGGGCAGTATCCGCATCATCCAGCAGGCCCTGCCGCATATCCTCCAGAACATTCAAGGTGCTTCCGGTCACATCATAGATCTGTTTTTCCGTCAGCGCGCCGTCATTTTCTTCCGCAAAGTCTGACAGTTCCTGCAGTTCCTCTTCCGTGCACTGTGCCATCAGCCATTTTGCAAATTTCTGTCCGCTTCCGGAATCGTCCGCCACTTCGCTTTTTTCATATGTCTCCGCAAGGGCTTCCGCAACCCTTCCTTCCATCCTGCTGTTCCGGATGCTTCTGACCGCGCGGGCACAAAGACTGAACACCACAATGACCAGGATCAGAAAAAAGCATCCTATAATCATCAGCTGTCTGCGAACCTGCCTTCTCCTCCGTGCCAGTATCCTCTCCCTGCGCGCCCGTTCATATCGTTCCGGCGATTCCCGCCTTCTGCTGTATTCCGCCGGCATCCTCTGTCCGCCCTGTCTCCTCTCCGGCGCTCTTCTCTGCCTGTTATACCTGTCTGGCTCCATCTTCCGTACCTTTCCTTCCCTCTGTCGTAGTCCTTTACTTTCTTCGATACATGCTGCATCCATCACTGTTGATCAGATAGGAGAAGCATATTCCCCTGTCTGATCAACGCGATACCTCGGGCAGCTCACGGCAATGCCGTTCGCTGTCCGTTGCCCGGCAACTGTCCGCTCATGCAGGCATGGCGTCCGCCTGCCGGGCGTATCTCGCAAAAACAGGCCATAAAAACTCCCTCCTTCAGAGTTCCTATGGCCTGTCATGATTTCAGCATAAATGCATTATCCTACTTTCAGCTTAAACTTCTGTATCTCTTTCTCGCTGGTCACTCTCTCGATCATTCCGCCGAGGCTCCTCAGTTTCTCTTCGAACCTCTCATAACCTCTCTGGATATAGACAATATCGTCAACGATCGTGATGCCTTCCGCTGCCAGCCCTGCGATACACAGCGCAGCTCCCGCACGAAGGTCCGGAGCGCTCACTCTCGCGCCGGAGAACTTCTCCACGCCTTCGATCGTCGCGGAATTTCCTTCCACCTTGATGATCGCTCCCATACGTGCCAGTTCATCCAGATATTTAAAACGGTTTTCGAAAATGCTTTCCGTGATCGTGCTCGTGCCTTTTGCCAGCGCCAGAGTAACTCCGATCTGAGGCTGCATATCCGTCGGATATCCGGGATAAGGAAGGGTCTTGACCTGAGTAGATCTCAGCCGTCCCTTTGCCACAACACGCACCGCATCGTCGAATTCCTCCACCTCACAGCCGATATCCACCAGCTTGGAGATCGTTGCATCCAGATGCTTCGGGATCACATTCATGACTGTGACATCACCTCTTGTCGCCGCAGCCGCGAACATAAATGTCCCCGCTTCGATCTGATCCGGTATGATGGAGTATTCCGTCTTATGGAGCTTCTTCACTCCGCGGATCTTGATCACATCCGTTCCCGCTCCTCTGATATTGGCTCCCATACTGTTGAGGAAGTTTGCCACGTCAACGACATGTGGTTCTTTGGCCACATTTTCCATGATCGTCAGACCGTCAGCCATTGCAGCCGCCATCATCACATTGATGGTCGCTCCGACAGACACAACGTCAAAGTAAAGGTGTGTCCCGCGGAGTTCTTCCGCCTCCGCCACGATCTTTCCGTGCTCGATGTCCACATCCGCGCCCAGCGCCCGGAATCCCTTCAGATGCTGGTCGATCGGCCTGCTGCCGATATTGCATCCTCCCGGCAGAGCCACCTCTGCTTTTCTGTATTTTCCGAGAAGCGCTCCCAGAAGATAATAGGACGCTCTTATTTTCTTGATATAATCGTACTCAATATTAAAATCGCCGATGGTACCGCCGTTGATCTTTACCGTATGCCTGTCTATGCGCTGAACCATCGCGCCGATTCCGCTGATTGCCTCAAGCATGACATTTACATCGTTGACATCCGGCAGGTTGTCTATCAGTACCGTCTCGTCTGTCATTATCGCTGCTGCAAGGATCGCCAGAGCCGCGTTTTTTGCTCCGCCAATCTCCACTTCCCCTACAAGCGGATTTCCGCCCTTAATGATATATTGCTCCATTTTGCACCTCGACTATCCGATTTTATTATCGCAACTCCCCAGTTGATCAAACAATTTGTTCCCGTGCATACGTCCGAACGGCTGTTGCCCGGACGGCCATATACACCCGTATTCTGGCTCATTATAACACAAAAACCATGATTGTAAAATTATTTTTTTGGACGAGGCCTTCTCCAGCCCGGCTTTTTCCTGGTTTTTTGTGCATTTTTATTATATTTGCGGACTGCATTCAGCACATTTTCGATGGTCTCTTCAATCCTGCATCCATCCTCGCACACAGTGATATCTGCATACTTTTCAAAATACGGCACACGCTCATTGTAAAGATCTTTCAGAGTCTGTCCTTCTCTCAGGACAACTCCTCTTTTCTGCGGATTGCGTATCCTTCGCCTTATTGTCTGATAAGATGCCTTCAAATATACCACGGTACCGATCTCTTTGTAGTGCTTCATCGCTTCCTCGCAGTAGATCACACTTCCGCCGGGTGAAATAACAGAATTTTCCGCTTTCACATCCCGATTGACCTGATTTTCAATTTTCAGGAAGCCGTCATCCCCCACCTCCGCGATGATTTCCCGGAGCAGCTTTTTCTCCTGCTCCTGGATCAGAAGATCAGTGTCTATAAAACGTTTTCCAAGACGTTTGGCAACCACGATGCCGACCGTACTTTTTCCAACGGCCGGCATCCCGATAAAGATCAGATTTTCTTTCATATGTATTCCATCCTTTTGGCAAGATCATTCTCAGTAACCCGAACGTCCGGATCCGGACGCATTATCTGTTAAACAGTCAGAGTATAGCACAGATTTCCCGATTAGTAAATTCTCCGGTGTCTGCGCCTGTTGTCGCACCTGCGCTTATACAGTTCCTGATAGAGCATCACTTCCACCAGATCGCGCAGTTTCCCCATATCTTCCTCATAGATCCCTTTTTCACTTTTTTCTATATTCCGGCATGCCCTTCCGCACATCAGACGGAGCTGGAGCTTATCGGGATACTCATCGTACACCATACTGTTCTCATATTCCATCCGGTCACATTCCTCCTCGATATACGGGAGGATCCGTTTCGGGATATCTGGATACAGGCTCTTCATATACTCAAAATCCATTCTCTCAGTCCTCTCGTCGTCAAACACGAGCGGCATCGGATACACCATATAATAGGGCAGTTTCTGGTTCATGTCTCTTCACTCCCAGGCAGACGTTATATCTGTAATATATGCGGTCCTGCGGGAAATGTGATTTTTACGCATCCAAAGGGACCTGACCCCTTTTCAAAAGGATCAGGCCCCGATAAACACCGTTTGCAGAATATTCAAAGATCAGAACGGTCCGTATCCGATCCCATGTGCGATCATGATGAGGATAAACGCGCTGACGATAAAGGAAAGATAGATTTTCCAGCAGAATCTGATCCACGCGCCGTAATCCACGCCGCACATGGAAAGCTGGACCAGTGAACTGCCCGGCCAGAAACTGTTGGTGATGCCGTCCCCGTACTGATAGGTAAGAACCAGTACCTGCTGGTTGATGTTCAGGATCTTGCCCAGCGGCTGCAGGATCGGCATGATGATGACCGCCTTGCCGCTTCCGGATACCACGAGGAAGTTGAACAGAGTCACAAACACAAAGATGATCAGCAGTGCAAGCAGCGCGCTCCGGTTTTCCAGAAGGGCAGCCATCCCGTGCACGATCGTATCCATGATGCACGCCTGATTCATTAGAACAACTACCGACTGCGCCATACCCACTGCGAATGCCGCCGCGAACACCCGGACCGCTCCCTGGCAGAACAGCTGACACGCCTCGCTGGGGCCGAACCGGAAAATGATCGAGAGCACAATACCAAAGATCACATAGACTGCCGCGATCTGAGCGAAAGACCATCCCAGACGGATGCATCCGTATCCCTGGATCACGATGACCACGAGGAAAGCGAGAAGTCCCAGCACTCTCCTCGGCGTCATCTCCTCCATATGCTCTGTCCTGTCCTCCGCCTTCTGGTTCATATATTCTTCTTTCACAATACTTCTTGAAGGATCCTTTTTGATCTTCCGGCAGTATGTATAAAGTCCGATCAGCCCGATCACGTAGAATACCGCCAGCCCCACTGCGCGGAAACCGATCCCGGAAAACATGGGCAGCCCGACGATCTGCTGAGAGACGCCTGTTGTGAACATGTTCATCAGGCCGGAGGTAAATCCTACTGTACTCCCCACGATCGCCAGTCCGGTTCCAACCATACGGTCATATCCGAGGGCGAATCCGATACTTACTGCCAGAGGGTAGAAGGGATAGGATGCCTCCCCGTATCCCAGCACACCGAAGATCACGAAAATCGTATAAAAGATACAGACTACGGAGAACTCTTTTCCTTTTGTCCGCTTCAGGATAGCATTGATCCCCGCGCCGAAAGCCCCGCTGACCTCAAGCAGGTAGATCATGCCCGAGCAGATAAACAGAGTTCCCATGATCGTGGCTCCGTTGACGAAGCCGTTGTATATCGCCTCAAAATAATTCATGAATGTGATCGGATTTTCATTTTCCACATACTGAAAGGTGTCCGGATCGACCACGGAGATCCTGGTGGCTTCATCCGTGATCCTTTCATAGCTTCCACTCGGGATCACATATGACAGGATGACCACGAAAAGCATGATCAGCAGCAATATGATAAATACATGCGGCATGTGAAAGCCGCTTTTCTTTGTTTCCTTCTTGCTCATTTTGTTTCTCTCCTTTGCCCGGCAGCACTCTCTTCCTGCCTGGTTTTTATGACTTCTTAACGGACTCTCCCTGACCGCTCCTTATTCCCCCGAGTGCGCTTCCAGCCAGGCTGCCGCGGTGTATGCATGAAGCGCTGCTCCAATCGGGAGCACATCTTCATCCAGCACCATACGCGCGTTGTGGAGCGGCGCGTTTCCAGGCTGTCCGGCGCCCAGAAAGATGAACATTCCGGGCACATCCTTGGTAATGTATCCGAAATCCTCTGTCCCTGACATGGGCGGGATCTGACGGACCATCTCCTTTCCCAGCACCTCCTCCATATACGGGACCATCTCCCGGCAGAGATCCCTGTCACTGTAGGTGCATGGCGTATGGAATACAGTCATTTCATACTCCCCGTTCCACGCCTTCACATAGTGATCGATCACTTCCTGGATCCGCTTTGTCAGATGCTCCGCGGCTTCCACATCCTGCGTCCTGACCCCGATATGGAGTTCCGCTTCATCCGGAATAATGTTCACCGCGGTCCCGCCTTTTGCCACACCGCAGGTGAGCGCCACCATGGCCGCCGGATCCGCCTCCCTTGTGACCAGCAGGTTCACCGCCTGATATACCTGGTTCATGATCATGAGAGGATCCACACAGAGCTGAGGCTGGGAGCTGTGTCCTCCCCTCCCCTTTATCTTCAGGATAAAGGTATCAAGCGATGAGGAATTTACTCCCACAGAATATCCGGCTTCCCCGGTCTTTGTGGCCGGCTGCACATGAAGGCCAAAAGCCGCGTCCACCTTCGGGTTCTCCAAAAGCCCGTTCTCCACCAGCACTCTGGCTCCCGCTCCGGTCTCCTCTCCCGGCTGGAACACAAGCTTGACACTCCCTTTCAGAGAGTCTTCCATATCTTTTAAGATCTGTGCAGCTCCAAGAAGCATAGCCACATGGCTGTCATGCCCGCACATATGTCCATATCCGTTGCAGGACTTAAATTCCAGATCACTCTCCTCCCGGATCGGGAGGGCGTCCATATCCGCCCGGAGCAGGATACATGGACTTCCTTTTCCGATGACAGCGGTCACGCCGACTGCCCGTTCCATCCGCGGGAATCCCGCTTCCATAAAATCTTTCGTTACTTTTTCCGGAAGTTCTCCTCCACAGTCCTTCCATGGGATCCCCATCTCGTCCAGCCTCTTCCTGATATATGCGCTGGTTTCCGGAAGATCCATCCCGATCTCCGGAATCTGATGGAGTTTTCTCCTGTCCGCTGTGATCTGTCCCCGGATCTTTTCCGCCTTTTCCCTGATCTCTGACGCTGATATGCTCATGATCTTTCCTCTCCTGTCCCTCCCAAGGCAGCCCCGCCGCCGGCTCTTTGCCTGTCTCTAAAAAAAGAAAGAGAGTTCCTCCTGCGGAACTCTCGAACCGTTTATTTATCTTGTCACCTCTTTGTGCACTGTCTCAGGATAATTTATAAATATAATAAATAGTGTATAATTATTATTTTAATGCTATCACTAATTATTCAATATTGCAACAAAATAATTTCATAAAATTACATTCTGCACACTCCCGATTATACCGCTTCCCCTCATGCCCGTAAAATGATTTTTTCTGATCACAGCATGCCAAACTTTCATACGAGACAGTTTTTATTGTCCCCGAATGACTTTAAAATCTTTTTTTCTTCTGTTATGATAGTTCAGGAAGGAGTGTGTTTACCATGAATAATTCTGATACTTCTATCTATATTAACGGCAGGATCTTTACTGCTGATGACGAGAATCCCTATGCTGACAGCATGATCGTATCCGGCGGGCGGATCCGCTGGGTCGGAAAACAGGAGGAGCTTCCCGAAACACAGGGGACTGTCGTGGACCTGAACGGACGCCGCGTGATCCCCGGCTTTGTAGATGCACATATGCACCCTGTCATGCTGGCAGATTTCAGCAAACAGATCACTATCATGCCCCCCGCGGTCAATTCGATCGAAGACCTGGTACAGGCGATCAGAGAACGCCGGGAATCCCAGGGACCCGACAGATGGGTAGAGGGCTGGGGCTACGATGAGCAGTCTCTTCTTGAGAAGCGTTCGCCGAACCGTCATGATCTGGATCGGGGCTGCAGCGACGCGCCGGTCTGTCTCATGCGCACCTGCGCCCATATCCGCTGCGTCAACAGCCGTGCTCTCGAGATGGCCGGCATTGACCGGAATACGCCGGATCCGCCGGGAGGCGAGATCGAGCGGGATGAAAACGGAGACCCCACCGGAGTATTAAAGGAAAATGCAAGAAACCTGATGTCAGGGCTCATTCCTGCCGTGCCGGAGGAGCAGAAAGTACAGAATCTCCTCGATCTGGGAAAACTTCTGACGTCCCAGGGCATTACCGCCATCTGCGACATGGGAAATCTTGATCCCAGCGATAATATCCCGATCTACGAGAAAGCTGCGGAGAAAGGATTCCACCAGAGAGTCGGCGTTTACTATATGTGGGATTTCTTTGCGGATGACCAGACTTTTGATATTCCGAAGGAGCGGCTGGATAAAGACCGGCAGATCTTTGCGGCAGGCTTAAAGCTGATCGGAGACGGCAGCATCTCCGGAAGGACCGCGTGGATGGACGAACCCTATTACGGTTCTGACAACGAATACGGCATCTCCACATGCAGCGATGAACTGATGGAATCTGCCATTGCATTCTGCAGATCTCACCACTGCCAGCTTTCCATGCATGCCATGGGATCGAGGGCTATCGCCCGGATGGTAGATCGTGCCGCCCGGGAGAAAAACTGGATGGAAGACGGAACGCCTTATGTCCGCATCGAGCACGTAACAGAGCCAAAGGAGGAAAGCCTGGAACGTGCCGCTGACTCCGGCATCGCCTTTATCACCCAGCCCATCTTCCCCTACGCAGAGAGCGCAAGCTACCTGAAAAATCTGGGAGCTGAACGGCTGAAGAAGTGTTATCCTTTCCGGCATGTCCTGGAGAAGGGTGTAAAGACCGGATTTTCAACGGACGCTCCAGCAACATTCTGGGCAGTCCCGTCTGATCCCTTCCCCGGTTTAAAACTGGCTGTCACGCGGAAGTCTTATCTCGGAGCTGACTGCGGCGCAGATCAGGCCATCGATATCGAGACGGCCCTGAAACTCTATACCAGAGAATCCGCGCAGATCGCAGGATTTCATGACATGGGCATGCTCGCGCCGGGATACCGTGCCGACTTTGCCGTATTAAACGAAGACATCCTTAAGACCAACCCGGAGGACATTGATAAGATCTGTGTCGTCCAGACCTACATAGACGGTGAGCTTGTCTATCAGAAAGAAGACTGAAAACTACTGAAAAAAGACGAAAAGAGGTACCTTATGTTTCATTTACCCAAATACAGAGAACCAGATTTTACACAGCCAAAATTTACCGAAGCACCCGACGCTTCCTTGGAGGAAGTGACCATCAAAGGGGTCGCCCCGGAAAACTATCACAGCACATCCATGTACCCGGAATATTTCAAGATCAACGGAAAATGGCTCCTCGCAGAGGAGAGCCGCATGGACTCCAGCGTGGTGCTGGGCAAAGACGGAAAACTCCATGTCGTTGAAAACCGTAATCTGGAGCTGGGAGATAAAGTGATCGTCGGCCGTACGGAGAATGCCGAGGAGGGGATCTATCTCCACAGCACCGGTTTTGGGAGCGCCGACGACGAAAACGACGACCAGTTCGTCTTCCGCCAGGGCCGCAGCCGTGAGACTTCCTACGCCAGGGATTACGACCGCCTCTTCGAACTACTGAAATACGAAAAGGAGCACGGCAACATCCTCTGGGTCATGGGACCTGCATTCTCCTTTGACGCTGATGCCAGACGCGCCATGCAGGCAATGGTGGAGAACGGGTATGTGGACGGACTCATGGCGGGGAACGCCCTTGCCACCCACGACCTGGAAGGCGCCATGTTCCACACTGCACTGGGCCAGGACATCTATACGCAGAAATCACAGCCCAACGGGCACTACAATCACCTGGATGTGATCAACCGGGTGAGAAGGAGCGGCTCCATCCCTCAGTTCATTGACGATTATAATATTGACAACGGGATCATGTACAGCTGCGTGAAGAATGATGTTCCCTTTGTGCTCACCGGCTCGATCCGTGACGACGGTCCCCTGCCGGAAGTGATCGGCAACGCCTATGACGGCCAGACCGCCATGCGGAATATGGTGAAGAAGGCGACCACCGTGATCTGCCTCGCCACCATGCTCCACACCATCGCTACAGGAAACATGACTCCGTCCTACCGCGTACTGGATGACGGAACCGTCCGCCCGGTCTTCCTCTATACAGTGGATGCGGATGAGTTCGTGGTCAACAAGCTGCTGGACCGCGGAAGCCTCTCCGCGACAACGATCGTGACAAATGTACAGGACTTCATCATGATCGTTGTGAAGGGGCTGGGACTGATGTAACATCGATTCCGGAATACGAGAGCTGCCTGACGTTGGAAGAGCAGGCCGGCCCCTTTCCGGAATCTAAAAGCCGCATGGCCCTTTTTTATTGGCCATGCGGCTTTCTTGTTTGCCGATTCCTATTCACTTTCCCTCAATATTCTCTGAATCTCCAGTCTGGTCTCGCCGACTCCGATCACGTCATCCTTCTGGATCACGATCGGACGGTCAATCCTCTTCCCGTTCAGGAACGTTCCGTTTCTGGAGTCCTCGTCTTTCAGATAAAGCTTGTCTCCATGATGAATGATCACACAGTGGACTTTCGATACTCTGACGTCATTCGGAAGAGAAAGATACTTTTCAAACATACTTCCGTCTTTTCCCCTTCCTATTCCCACTGTCTCATAGAAGATAAAGCTGTATTTCTGCCAGCTGTCTATATCTTCCATGATGATCTTCCACTGCCTTCTCCGCTTCTGACGCCGCGGCGCCGGTTCATCCATATCCCTTTCCGGAGCCCTCCTTGATCCGCGCCGTCTCGGACGGTCATCGTAATCGTTGTCATCTTCGTCATAGTCGTCATCTTCGGGATACCCGTCGTCATCTTCTTCACCACGCCGCCGCCCTTTTCTCCTTCTGAGGAGTCTGGCATCCTCGGCTTTGTTTTTCTTTATTGTCGCGAATGTCCCGCCGAGCACGGCTATGATGCCGAGGATCAGCAGGATCAGTACGATCCAGTATAACATATGTATATCACCTCTGAATCTTAATGGTACTATATTTTTCCCTGTTGGGCAAGCATCAGATGTATCTTTTTCACTTAATCTGTGCTAGAATGATTACTGTTCACAGTAATGCTAAAATATTTATCTAAAAGGAGTTTAACATGAGTATCATACGACCGTTTCAGGCCGTCAGGCCTTCCCGGGAGCTGGCCTCCCGCATCGCCGCTCTTCCCTACGATGTATACAGCAGCGCGGAGGCCCGGCATATCGTGGAATCAAACCCTCTGTCCTTCTTAAGGATCGACCGGGCAGAGACCCAGTTTCCCGAGGGAACGGACATGTATTCTCAGGAAGTTTATGATAAAGCCCGGGACATTCTGGGACAGATGATCTCCGAAGGCTCTTTTCTCAAAGAGACGTCCCCCTGTTACTATATCTATTCACTTACCATGGACGGACGGACGCAGACCGGACTTGTGGGCTGTGCCTCCGTGGATGACTATACAGGAGGCGTGATCCTGAAACACGAGAATACCCTTGAGGCAAAGGAGCTTGACCGATTCCGCCATATCGATACATGCAGTGCGCAGACCGGCCCGATCTTTCTCTCCTACCGGCCTGACGAGGCAGTCCGGGCTATCCTGCGAAAAGTGCAGGAGGGCGCGCCCCTCTATGATTTCACCAGCGATGACGAGATCCGGCACTGTGTCTGGCGCATTGATAATCCAGAAGATATCGGGAATATTTCTCATCTGTTTGCCCGCATCCCGCATCTCTATATCGCGGACGGGCACCACAGAGCTGCTTCCGCCGTAAAGGTGGGGCTGAAACGAAGAGCGGAAGATCCGGATTTTTCGGGAAATGAAGAATATAATTTCTTTCTTTCCGTGCTCTTCCCCTCTGATGAACTTAAGATTTATGATTACAATCGGGTAGTCTCTGATCTGAACGGATATACATTTGACAAAATCCTCAATATCGTGGAAAATACGTTTGAGATCGAAAAAATCGGGTCCACGCCGTTTCGGCCTGAAAAAAAAGGGGACTTCGGCGTATACCACGGCGGATGCTGGTTCAGGCTCACAGCGAGACCGGAACTCTGTTCCGATGATCCCGTGAAAGGCCTTGACGTGTCCATACTTCAGGATCGGATATTGTCCCCGGTACTCGG
This sequence comes from Candidatus Mediterraneibacter excrementigallinarum, assembly GCA_019120075.1. Classification (GTDB taxonomy): domain Bacteria; phylum Bacillota; class Clostridia; order Lachnospirales; family Lachnospiraceae; genus Mediterraneibacter; species Mediterraneibacter excrementigallinarum. Next base: position 4,217 of record DWVT01000078.1, on the reverse strand, counting down.
TATCCATGATCCGAAAACGGATTCCCGCATTTCTTTTATCGGCGGGATCCGCGGTCTGAAAGAACTGGAAAAACGGGCAGACCTCACGGGAGGGATCGCTTTTTCCATGTATCCGACTTCCATGGACGAGCTCATGAAGGTGGCTGATTCCGGCATGCTCATGCCTCCAAAATCCACCTGGTTTGAGCCAAAGCTGAGGAGCGGACTGTTTATTCATCAGTTCTGACTGATACAGAATTATATGATGTTGGGGTCAAAAGCCCCCAACTCCGATGCCTGCGGATTGTTCCGTGCTTCGCACTTCCACAATCGGCATCATTTAGAATATTGAAAAGAGGAGATGTAATTCATGGAAAGAAATGACCTTTGCTGGTGCGGCAGCGGCAAAAAATACAAAAAATGCCATATGCCCATCGAAGAAAAAATGATGCTTCACGCCGAGAGAGGCGAGATCGTCCCCACCAGAAAACTGCTGAAGACGCCTCATCAGATTGAAAAGATCCGCGAGAGTGCGAAGCTGAACACAGCCGTACTCGATGAGGTGGCAAAACATATCCATATCGGGATGAGCACAGCCGAGATCGACGATATCGTCTACCGCTTTACAACAGAACACGGCGGAATCCCGGCTCCGCTGAATTACCAGGGATTCCCGAAGAGCGTATGCACTTCCATCAACAATGAGATCTGCCACGGCATTCCGGATGAGAACATCATCCTCCAGGAAGGGGACATCATCAACGTGGACGTCTCCACGATCCTGGACGGATATTTCTCTGATGCCTCCCGCATGTTCAAGATGGGAAAGATTTCCGACCGCGCAGAACGTCTCATCCGTGTCACAGAGGAATGTGTAGAACTGGGACTCGCAGCAGCGAAACCATGGGGACATCTGGGCGATATCGCCGACGCCATCAACACTCACGCTAAGGCAAACGGATATTCTGTAGTGGAGGAGATCGGCGGACACGGCATCGGACTGGAATTCCACGAAGATCCCTTTGTCAGCTACGTTACCCCCAAGGGAAGCGAGATGCTGCTCGTTCCGGGCATGATGTTCACCATTGAGCCCATGATCAACGAGGGCAGTCCCGACTTCTTTGTAGACGAAGATAATGACTGGACCGTGTACACGATCGACGACGGACTTTCCGCTCAGATTGAGTATATGGTTCTGGTGAAGGAAGACGGAGTTGAAGTGCTGACGAAGTAAATCAGTTCTTTGACGAAAGATAGAAGTTGTCCATTATAAACGGCAGCGAAACCCCCGGAGTTGGCAGGCTCCGGGGGTTTGTGTTTCATTTTTTACGATTTTGTAATCGGACAGATCATGACAGGTTGATCTGCTTTTTCTCGGGATGGCAACAATTTCAGTTCCCCACTCTCCTCGCTATATTCCACCACCGCCAAATTTCCGGAATATTGATTAGCAATGACAAGGTATCTTCCGAAGACCTCAAAATCTCTTGGGCCTCTTCCGCCGCTGGATATCACCTCTCTCTTCTCCAGCATCCCATCCTCATATACCTTAAAACTTGTAATACTGTCGCTTCCTCTGTTGGAGACCAGGAGAACTCTTCCACCACGGCTGAACTTGATTGCAGCAGCAGTATTTTCCCCCTGGAAATTGTCCTCCAATGAACTGATCTTCTGAATCATTTCATAGCCAGTTTTTTTCTTTTTGTATACATAAACATCACCTGTCAGTTCACATATGACGTATAGGAAGTTTTTATACCTTTCATGAACTGCGAGATGCCTTTGTCCACTTCCCGGCGGAAGAAAAAGCATGTAAAGCACTGGACAGCAAAGCCGCAGAACGATAAAGAAGAAATCAAAAGACGTACTGTGATGCAGGATGGATTCATCCCGCATCACAGTACGTCTTATCCGTCAGCATCCACAGATACTTCTCATAATTCACTCCGTCATTTCTCGGTACGCCTTCCCTGACGGAATCCTCCAGAGCAAGCTCGATCATCCTGCCTGCGGTCTTCATGATCTCATCCAGGCTGTCTCCCCTTGCCTTTCCGCCGGCAACGGCAGATGCGAACAAGTCTCCGGTGCCGGAATAGCTTTCTCCCACAAACGGGAACGCAGCCAGATCTGATTTCTTCTTTGTCACTGCCAGATTTCCCATCTTCTGTACACCGTCTGCGCTGTCCCGGAAGCGGATCCCTGTCACAACGATCTCCTTCGGACCTTTCGCGATCATGTTCCTCGCCATCTGTTCGATCACGGTCAGCAGATGCTTCTCATCCGTCATCTGCTCGATCATCCGATAGTCCGTATCCGTGAGCATGCACAGTTCGGTCAGGTTCGGGGTAATGATGTCCGCTCTCGACGCCAGTTCCCTCATCATCCTCCGCAGTTCCGGGGTAAAGATATCAAAGCCCTTTCCGTCGTCCCCCATGACCGGATCTACAAGAAGAAATGTTTTCTTTTTATAGAAAGAATCCAGGAAACGGAACACTTCTTCGATCTGGCTGCTCTCTGACATAAAACCTGTATATATACCGTCAAAAGATACATCCATCTTTTCCCATTCCTTCCGGATCTTCCCCATCCGGTCTGTATAATCATCACAGAAATAACTGGGATACCCTGTCTGTCCGCTCAGGATCGCCGTCGGAAGAGGGCACGGCTGAACTCCCATGGCAGCGATCACAGAGATCGCCGCTGTCAGAGAGCATCTTCCAAATCCCGACAGGTCATTGATAACTGCTATTTTTTTTGACATATTTTCTCTCCTGTCCGATGATTTACTTCAAAAGTTCCGTCTGATGAAGCCAGGGAATATCGATAGGTTTCAGCACGATCACGGAGTGTCTTCCCATATTCAGGACAAGCTCTCCGTTTTCAACGATATACTCGTCGTAGTCAGTCGTATACCCTTTCTCGTAAGAATAGATCAGACGTTTCATCCTCCCTGATCTCGGAACGCCCACCAGCCACACCGGAATGGTCACTTCTTTAAGTTCCTTGCTGTTGTTGAGTACGACCACGATCTGCTCGTCTCCCTGGAACCTGCCATATGCCAGCAGGTTGCTCTCTCCGACAAGCAGTTTGATCGAACCTTTCCTCAGCGGCTTCTCCTCCTTATGTATCCGGATCATCTCTTTATGGAACGCAAGGAGTTCTTTATCTTCCTTCCCCCACGGGTAAGTCCTTCTGTTATCCGGGTCTGTAAAACCGCACAGCCCGACCTCATCGCCATAGTAGATCGTCGGAGCGCCGACCCATGTCATCTGGACCGCCACAGCTTCTCTCATCACCGCGTGGTTGATTCCTTCTTCCGCCGCTTTGGCTCCTACGTGCTCCGCCCGCCCCACGATATGGTTCGTCCGGGTAAGGAACCTGGAATGATCATGATTGGACAGTTCATTCATGGCCACCTGGAGGGAGGGCGTGAGCATACTTGCCATAAAGTGTCTCATGGCTCCGACAAAATTGTCCGCATTTCCCCACAGATCTGTTCTGCGCTCGTCGCTGTGTTTCTCCATCCCTGTCAGGAACCAGGTCAGAGGCTCCATAAACGCATCGTAATTCATGACGCTGTCCCACTCGTCTCCCTGGAGCCAGTCCCCCGGGTCTCCATAATGCTCAGCAAGGATCAGAGCATCCGGGTTCGCGCTCTTGACCTCTTTCCGGAACCGCTTCCAGAACATATGGTTATATTCATTGCTGCACCCCAGATCCGCAGCGACATCAAGCCTCCAGCCGTCTACATTGTAAGGCGGAGAAACCCATTTCTTTCCAATATCCATGATATATTGCTCCAGTTCCGGAGAATCCTCATAGGACAGTTTCGGAAGTGTGTCATTCCCCCACCAGGAGTCGTAGCTGGTATTATACGGCCACGCCTCTGAACGGTTGTCATGGAAGTGGAAGAAATCATGATACGGGCTGTCTTCACTGACAAATGCCCCCTTCGGATAATCCGGCTGGTTCTCATAGATCCGCTCCCGGTCCATCCATTTATTGAAGGAACCGCAGTGGTTAAATACACCGTCAAGGATAACCCTCATGCCTCTCTTATGCATCTCTTCCACCAGACGCGCAAAGAGCTCATTGCTGGCCTCCAGATTGCGAATGTCCCCGGTCCTCTTCTGGTATTTTGTCGCATGAATATTATCCTGAGCTCCCTCAGGCAGAGTCTCTCCTCCGTCCTCTACGATCTTTCCGTAATGCGGATCAATATAGTCATAATCCTGAAT
>DWVT01000077.1 GCA_019120075.1 Candidatus Mediterraneibacter excrementigallinarum | reverse complement strand
AAGGTTCGTTCATATACTTTGAATTCAGCATAAAATCAGCAGTCGCCAGATTGTTTGCGACAGGGATGTCGTACACCACTGCGATACGCAGAAGCGCTTTTACATCCGGATCATGCGGCTGTGCTTCCAGCGGATCCCAGAGAAAGATCATAAAATCGATCTGCCCTTCCACGATCTTCGCGCCCACCTGCTGATCACCGCCAAGGGGTCCGCTGCAGAACCCCTTCACCGGAAGTCCTGTCCTTTCGGCGATCAGCCTTGCCGTCGTCCCCGTCCCGCAGAGGAAGTGGCTTTTAAGCACATCTTTGTTTTTATCACACCACTCTACAAGTTCTTTCTTCTTTCCGTCATGTGCGATCAGTGCAATATGTTTCGCTTTTTCGATCTCCAGTGTTACATAATTATCATCCAGCATATCTTCGCCTCCCGTTAAAAACACTTTGCTACAGTAACTATGATACTATAAATCAGCGCAGGTGGGAAGATTAAATCTTCTCCACAACCTCGCCCTGTTTCTTGTAAATGCTGTTTCCCGGCACAAATCCCCTCACGGAAGAAAGAGGATAGATATTGCTGTGACTTCCCACTACGGTTCCCGGATTCAGAACGCTACCGCATCCGACCTCGACCTCGTCGCCCAGCATTGCGCCGAATTTCTTCATGCCGGTCTCAATATTCCCCTCCGGCGTTTTTACAACGACCAGTTTTTTGTCCGACTTCACATTGGATGTGATAGAACCTGCACCCATGTGTGACTTATATCCGAGAATAGAATCCCCGACATAATTGTAGTGCGGCACCTGGACCTTATTGAAAAGGATCACATTCTTAAGCTCCGTAGAATTTCCAACTACCGCGCCTTCTCCCACGATGGCATTGCCCCGGATAAACGCGCAGTGACGCACTTCCGCGTCTTTCCCGATAATGGCCGGCCCGTTGATATATGCCGTGGGCGCTACCTTTGCAGATCTTGCGATCCAGATGTTCTCCCCGCGTTTTTCATATTCCTCTTCACTCAGTGTCTCTCCCAGTTTCAGTATAAAACTGCTGATCTTCGGGAGCACCTCCCAGGGGTAGGTCACTCCGTCAAAGATATCTTTCGCGATCGTCTCATCAAGTGTATAGAGTTCTTTCACTGTCAATGCTTCCATTATTTTTTCTCCTTTTCTTTCTGGGTTTTCCCGCTTTTCTTATAATATTCCGCAGCTTTGTCATAACATGCCCGGAGCTGATACTGATTGTTGAGTCCTTTGACCCCCACGGTCCTGCTGGTAATAAAATTGTCCAGCTTTGCCATGTACTCATCCGGAGTAATGCTTCCCTCCGCCACATAGGTGAGTCCCTTCTCCCAGCTCGCGGTGAGTTCCGGGTTTAAGAGTGAACGGATTGAGTGTTCCACCACGTCATATACCATCTCTCCCTGCAGAGTCGGCGTGATCACCTGAGTCTTCTTGTTAAGGGCAAGGTATTTGATATTTATCAGTTTTTTCAGGATCTCCGCCCGGGTCGCGCTGGTCCCGATCCCGCTTCCCTTGATCTGAGCTCTGAGTTCCTCGTCTTCGATGAGCTGACCTGCGTTTTCCATGGCCAGGATCATGGAACCGGAGTTATACCGCTTCGGGGGCGAAGTCTCCCCCTCTTTGATCTCCAATGCTTTTACCGGGAGAGACATCCCTTTCTTCAGCGATTTTATGATCTCAAAAAGTCCAGAATCAGGGTTCTGATCTCCGGACTCATTTCCGGAATTCTCTTCCCCATTACGCTCCTGCCCATCCGCAGCGCCTTTCGCATCCTTCTTCTGACGGGGAACTCCTGTTACTTTCAGATATCCTTCCTCCGCCAGCACTTTAAAACTGGAAAAGAAACTCTCTGTCCGGATCCGGGTAGTGATGGAAACCTTCTGATATACAGCGGGCGGATAGAAAATACTCAAAAACCTTCTCATGATCAGGTCATAGACTCTCTGAGACACCTGGGACACACTCCGAAGTGCCCCCAGCCCCTGTCCTGTTGGAATAATAGCGTAGTGGTCTGTAATCTGCTTATCGTTGACATATCTGGTCTTCGCCAGATTTTTATAACTCCCAAAGGCAAGGATATCCTTCAGATAAGGTGCCGCCGGTTCATATTTGGAAAGACCGTTCAGATTTCGACTGATCTCTTTCGCCACCGCAGTGGAGAGGACTCTGGCGTCCGTTCTGGGGTATGTCACCAGTTTCTTTTCATAAAGCTCCTGCACGATCCTCAGCGTCTCGTCCGGGCTGATCTTAAACCGTTTGGAACAGTCGTTCTGGAGTTCCGCAAGGTTATAGAGAAGAGGCGGGTTCTTTTTTTCTTTCTTCTTTTCTATAGACTCTATCTGGCAGGACAGTGGCTGTTCCTCCGACAGATAACAGATCAGTTCCTCCGCTTTTTTCCTCTCTTTAAACCCGTTTTCTTTATACAGGTCAAAAGATTCAAAATACCGGGAGCCCCGGACCGCCCGCCACTCTCCCTCAAAGCTGTGCCCGGAGGCGTCTGTCGTGCTGATCACACGGTAAAAGGGCGTCTTGACAAAGTTCCGGATCTCCCGTTCTCTGCGCACCACCATCCCCAGCACGCAGGTCATGACCCTGCCCACGGAGATCACGGAATATTTTGTGTGCAGATAATTTGAAATACTGTTACCGTATTTCAGTGTCAGAAGACGGGAAAAATTAATTCCCATCAGATAATCCTCCTTTGCCCTGAGGTAGGCAGAAGCACTCAGATTGTCATATTCCGAAAGATCTTTCGCCTCCCGGATTCCCCTAAGGATCTCCTCCTCTGTCTGGGAATCGATCCAAACTCTCCGCCTCTTCTTTCCCGTCACATGCGCTTCCTGCTCTACCAGGCGGTAGATATATTCTCCTTCCCGCCCGGAGTCGGTACAGACGTAGATCGTATCCACATCATCCCTGTTGAGGATTCCGCTGACGATGGCAAACTGTTTTTTCACTGAAGAGATGACCTCATATTTGAATTCAGAGGGAATAAAGGGGAGTGTATCCAGGCTCCATCTCTTCAGCGCCGGATCATACTCCTCCGGATAGCTCATGGTCACCAGATGCCCCACGCACCAGGTAACGATTGCTTCATCTGATTCGAGATATCCGTCCCCCCGCCTTGTCTTTAGTTTTAATGCTTTTGCGAATTCCTGTGCCACGCTTGGCTTCTCCGCAATATATACTGATTTTCCCATATGCCGATATCACTGCTGTCCTGTCTTTTTTCATTTTGTGATGCCGGGGTCAGAAGTTGTTTTCCCCCGGTACCGGGGCTGACTTCCCGGTTCATTTTCCCGGCACAAAGCGATATGCGGTCCGGGTATCATATTTCTCCCCCGCTCTGCAGAACGGAGCCGGGAAATTATCATGATGGACCGCATCCGGATAATACTGCGTCTCCAGGCACACTGCACTGCGCTTTTCATATACCGCTCCATTCTTTCCTTTTACACCGTCAAGGAAGTTTGCCGTGTACATCTGAACACCCGGGAGGTCTGTATAGACTTCCATCCGGATCCCGCTTCTGTCCGCCGTCACTTCTGCTACTTTATCAAACCTTCCTCCGTTTTTCAATACCCAGTTGTGATCGTAACCACCGCCGAAACGGAGAGGTTCGTAATCCGCGTCGATCTCCTCTCCCAGTGTTTTTCCTTTACGGAAATCCATGGGCGTACCTTCTACAGAGCGGATCTCTCCGGTTGGAATAGACTCTTCATCCGCCGGGGTAAAAGAATCTGCATCCAGAACAACGGTATGTCCCAGAGCGCTTCCGCTCTCATGTCCGTTCAGATTGAAATAACTGTGATTGGTCATATTAATGACTGTATCTTTATCCGGCACCGACTCATAGTGGATCGTCAGAGAATTATCCTCATCCAGGCTGTAAGTCACGTGCATATCCAGAGCGCCCGGATACCCCTGGTCGCCGTCCGGGCTGTGAAGACAGAATGTGACATGGTCATCTCCGCTGCCCGTGACCTCCCACATCCTTTTATTATAGTAGGAAAAACCGCTGTGCAGATTGTTTCCGTTATCATTTTTATCCAGTTCGTAGGTCACACCGTCGATCGCAACAGACGCCCCGCCGATCCGGTTTGCGTTTCTTCCCACCGTTGCTCCGATGGAGTCCCCGCCTTCTTCATACCCGGAAACATCGTCGAATCCCAGCACCACATCCACCGGTCTTCCGTCCTTTCCCTTTACACAGACGCTGACCAGAGCCGCGCCGTAATCACACACGGCAGCCGTGGTTCCCGCCTCGTTTTTCATCACATACAGCCGGGCTGTATTTCCGTCCTTCGTCTTCCCGAAGTCTCTCACTGTCAGTTTTTGCATGTCTCTTCTCCTTTTCCTTGTTCTTCCTATTTCTTCTTTCCAAACCAGCTCATCACTTTTCCGAGCAGTCCGCCTCTTTCCTTCTGTAACGGATGTGAGGACGGCCTTCTTGCATTCAGCGCTTCTTTTATGAACACAGCCTGAGCGTCTATCTGCTTTTCCCCCGCCTTCTTTTTCCGGTAGGTCCCGTCCGGCGCCATCTCTCTCGCCTTCAGGTTATCTGCGAGCATGACTTTCAGACAATGGAGAAGACGCTTTTTGATCTCCGTGTCATAGACCGGACATGCCACTTCCACCCGTTTCTCCGTGTTTCGTGTCATCATATCCGCAGATCCGATATAGATCTTCGCATCGGAACCGTTCCCGAACACAAATACCCTCGGATGTTCCAGATACCTTCCCACAATGCTTGTCACTCTCAGATTCTCTGTCTCCCCCGGGATTCCCGGCAGGATACAGCAGATTCCCCGGACGATAAGATCGATCTTTACGCCTGCCCGGGACGCCTCAGCCACCTTATGTATAAAGTCGATATCCGTTACAGAATTCATCTTCATCAGGATCCGACCGCCGCTTCCCTTTGCGATCTCTTCGTCCATCAGACTCAGGACTTTCTGCTTCAGGCTGGACGGTGATACGATAAGATGCCGGTATTCTCCGTTCAGGTTGGCAATGGACATATTCTTAAAAAATACTGCCGCGTCCTCGCCGATCTCCTGATTTCCTGTCAGAAGAGAGAAATCTGTGTACATCTTTGCTGTCTTCTCATTATAGTTTCCGGTACCAATCTGGGTGATATAGCGGATCGTATTTTTATTTCTGTAAGTGATCAGGCAGATCTTGGAATGGACTTTATAGCCTTCAAACCCGTAGATAACACGGCATCCCGCCTCTTCCATCCGCTCTGACCATTCAATATTGTTCTGTTCGTCAAACCGGGCTCTCAGTTCGATCAGCGCAGTCACTTCCTTCCCGTTTTCCGCTGCGGCGCACAGATACTCCACCAGCCTGGACTTCTTTGCAAGACGGTAGATCGTGATCTTGATGGTCAAAACATCCGGATCCCTGGACGCCTCCCGGATCATCTGAAGAAAAGGATCCATACTTTCATAAGGATAGGACAAAAGGATATCACGCTTCTTCACCTGTTCCATCACACTTCCCTCCGCCAGCATGGCTGAAGGCTGAGGAGTAAACGGTTCATAGATCAAAGCCCGCTTCATGGAATCCGGAAGTTTATCCGCAATGGCAAAAATAAATCCCAGCTTCATGGGCATCTTTGTCCGGAAGATGCACTCAGGCGTAATGTGGAACCGGTCACAGAAATATTTTTCCATCTCCTTGCTCAGCACATGTGCCGTCTCAAGACGTACCACTGCCATTCTGCGCCGTTTATTCAGCGTTTCCTGCATGATGTCACGGAAGTCCTCATTATCCGCAAACGCCTCGTCATCCGGAGAGACGTCCGCGTTCCTTGTCACACAGATATAATTTTTATCCGACACCTGGTACTGGTCAAACACCAGCTCCAGATATTCCATGATCACCTTCTCGATCCGGATATAGCGGATATCATACCCGGGCAGATAAAGTATATCTGAAATATACTGGGGCACAGGCACGATCCCCATCATCACCTTGCTGCCCTTCTTCAGATTTGCCACGACATAGATTTCCTTGTTCAGGAGATGGGGGAACGGATGGTTGGAGTCTACGATCTGGGGCGAGAGCACAGGCAGGATCTGCTCCTTAAAATATTTCTTTACATACTTCTTCTCCGACTGTTCCAGTTCCTTAAACCCGAGACCGCATACACCATATGGCGTAAGCTGCTTTTTCAGATCTGCATAAGTCCTGTCACGCTCTTTGTACAAAGGCGCCACCGCACTGTAGATCGCCGCAAGCTGCTGGGACGGAGTCATGCCGGATTTCGAATCCCTTTTGCTGTCATCCACAGCCACCATATCGCACAGACTCCCCACGCGGATCATGAAAAATTCATCCAGATTACTTGTAAATATGGCGACAAATTTCATCCGCTCCATCAGCGGGACGCTCTCGTCACGCGCCTCCTCCAGCACCCGCTCGTTAAACCGCAGCCAGGACAGCTCCCTGTTCTGTGTATAGTTTGGCTTTTCCTTTATGCCCATCTTTTCCCTCCTCTTCTCTTTTCAGACTTTATGCCGAAAACGTCAACGTCATGCATTTTTCATAGGGATATGATCCATATCCTCTAACATTCCAGATATTTCATCATGTCATCCAGTTTTCGCTCTGCCAGCTGATATCCATGTTCATAGAATGACAGCAGCGACTCTTTATTTCTTTCCAGTCTGGAAACCGGCTTTACCTGCGGCCGCAGGACAAAGATCTCTCCTCTCTTCTCCAGCTGGTCCAGATGATTCATTGTCTTATTATATTCAAAGCTCCTGCGGAGGATCGTCCTCACCAGATTCGGATAGGAATGGTATGCCCTTCGGTAAACTCTCTGAAGCCCTTTGGACGGTACTTTCTTCCGGTATCCCTGATTTTTCGTCAGTACCACAATGATCTTCTCGTTTCCGATTTCTTTTGCACGTCCGACAGGCACGGAATCCGCCAGTCCGCCGTCCAGATAAGGCACATCGTCCACATTGACGATGGGAGTCAGAAGAGGCATGCTGCAGGATGCCCTGCAGATTTTCATAAGCCTTTCCCTGTCCTTTCTCTCCGTCATGTACTCCGCCTTTCCGGTCAGACAGTTCGTGGTCACGATCTCACACTCCATCTCAGAGGAAAAGTACGTATCATAGTCAAATGGAAGAATCTCGTTGGGAAACTTGTCAAAGATCAGATCCATGTTCATCAGACTCTTCTCCTTAACAAAATCCCTCATCCCATAATAATAATTTCCGCTTTTGTCCGCCGGGATCATACAGTCCCTGGTCCTGCCCGGCTGTCTTGACACATAGTCCACCGCATTGCAGGTTCCCGCTGAAACGCCGATCACATGGGACACATAGATTCCTTTTTCCATCAGAAGATCCAGCACACCCGAGGTAAACACTCCCCTGGTCGCACCGCCCTCCAGTACCAATGTCGCTTTTATCAGATCCATAGTTTCAAACCTCACTTTTATCATTTCATTATCATATCATTCTGTTATCTTGTCCCGGAGTCCGGTCCGGACTCCGATACTGCTATTATATAACGTTTTCTTTCATTAGCAAACCGGATTTTAAAAGTTTATCAGATTGGCGAAGACTCTCGAACATGCCTCGAATCGTATCACTTAAGCCTTGCCATAGGCTTTCCGCCGTGTTAATATAAGCGATGGCAGTTCTCTCCCCTTTCGGAGAGGCAGTTTAACATCAGAAACATTCAATGGATTCAAAATAAGGAGATTTCAGAATGATCAGTGCAAATAACGTAACACTCCGCGTCGGAAAAAAGGCGCTGTTTGAGGACGTCAACATCAAATTCACCGAGGGCAACTGCTACGGCCTGATCGGTGCCAACGGAGCAGGAAAATCTACTTTTTTAAAGATCCTGTCCGGTCAGCTCGAGCCCACCAAAGGCGATGTAAGCATCACTCCGGGGGAGCGGCTTTCCTTCCTGCAGCAGGACCACTTTAAATATGATGAATATCCGGTCCTTGACACAGTTATCATGGGAAACGCCCGCCTTTATGAGATCATGAAAGAGAAAGAGGCAATCTACTCTAAGGAAGACTTTACGGATGAGGACGGAATCAAGGCAAGTGAACTGGAAGCAGAGTTCGCCACCATGAACGGCTGGGAGGCAGAGTCTGACGCTGCATCCCTGTTAAACGGACTTGGCATTGAGACAGATCTTCATTACAAATATCTGAAGGATCTCACCGGTCCGGAGAAGGTCAAAGTTCTTCTGGCACAGGCGCTGTTCGGAAATCCGGACATCCTGCTCCTGGACGAGCCGACCAACCATCTTGATCTGGACGCAATCGCATGGCTGGAGGAATTCCTGATCAACTTTGACAACACGGTCATCGTGGTATCCCATGACCGTTACTTCCTGAACAAGGTCTGCACACAGATCGCGGATATCGACTATGGAAAGATCCAGCTCTATGCCGGAAACTATGATTTCTGGTATGAGTCAAGCCAGCTCCTTATCCGCCAGATGAAAGAGGCGAACAAGAAAAAGGAAGAAAAGATCAAAGAACTGCAGGAGTTCATCTCCCGTTTCAGCGCCAACGCTTCCAAATCCAAACAGGCCACATCCAGAAAGCGTGCTCTGGAAAAAATCCAGCTCGATGAGATCAAGCCTTCCAGCAGAAAGTACCCCTACATCGACTTCCGCCCCAACCGCGAGATCGGGAATGAAGTCCTCACAGTGGAGGGACTTTCCAAGACCATTGACGGAGAAAAGATCCTGGACAATATCAGTTTCACTCTGGGACACGACGATAAAGTCGCTTTCGTCGGAAGCAATGAGCTTGCAAAGACCGTTCTCTTCAAGATCCTCATCGGAGAGATGGAGCCGGACGAGGGAACATACAAATGGGGCGTGACCACATCCCAGGCGTACTTCCCGAAAGATTTCGGCGGAGAGTTCGACAAAGACTACACCATCACAGAATGGCTGACCCAGTACTCTGAAAACAAAGACGTGACATACGTCCGCGGCTTTCTTGGGAGGATGCTCTTCTCAGGCGAAGACGGAGTGAAAAGGCTGACCGTGCTTTCCGGAGGAGAAAAAGTGCGCTGTCTGCTCTCCAAGATGATGATCTCCGGCGCAAACGTGCTCCTGCTCGACGAGCCCACCAACCACCTGGATATGGAAGCGATCACTGCTTTGAACACCGGACTGGTCAAGTTCAAGGGTGTGCTGCTCTTTACTTCCAGAGACCATCAGATCGTGCAGACCACCGCAAACCGTATCATGGAGATCGTGCCGGGCGGACACCTGATCGACAAGATCACCACCTACGACGAGTATCTGGAGAGCGATGAGATGGCAAGGAAACGCCAGACCTACTCTGTGCAGACGGAGGATGAGGACTAAAAAATGTGATTTTTTCGGATGGCAACATGTAGGTTCCGGAATATGGACTGTTGTGACTGATCGTATTCCGGGAGAGATCGTGGACGGAGCAGGTTCCGTTCCGAGATTCGGGAAATACTAAGAGCTTCGAAGACCGGCTAAAAACAAGGATTGCCATGGCACAACTCGCCTTTGGCTCAAACAATGCCATGGTAATCCTTAACACCGCTCTCCGAAGCTCTAACTATTTCCGCGTCTCTCTCCAAAGTCACCTGCTCCGCCCACGACCTCTCCCGAAAAGGCGCATCCAGCCGTCCATATCCCGTTCCTTCCGGCGAGCTTTCGAAAAAATCCACATTTTCGAAATCTTTACAAATCGCTGGAAGGGGTCGTCGATTCAAAAAAGAAGGGAGAGTTTCTGGCTGATTGAAATTATTCCGATCAGCCAGAACCCCTCCCTGTTTCATCCAGCTCTTTTCCACTCCGGCAGGATGCACCGACGGGAGCCGCGCCCCCGAATGGGGCGCGCCCCTCCCGGACCATCTTCAGACCTGCCGGGGAGATGCACCAGCCGGGGCGATGCGTCATGCTGACTAAGGACTGTAAAACAACGCCGGCACTTGGCGCGCGTCCTCTGCGCGCCTACGTACCGCTGCGTTGTTTTCCAGGCGGAAGCGGGTCCGCAGGCAGTATGATACATTGCCCCGGCGGACGTCCTCCCCGCCAGCTCCGAAAGGTCACATTTTCTTCATACACGTCACAGCCATTGCCCCTGGTCCGATATGGCATGCCACACTCAGGGAAAGCGGGGCCTCCAGTAGCTCATATCCCGGAAAACGCTCAAGGATCTCGCCTTTCCACTCCCGGGCCTCCTCATGGCCGCAGGTGTACGCCATTCCAAGCACCATCTGGTCTTTTATATCCGAAAACCGTTCGTTCAGGTCTTTCTCTACAGCGTTCAGCATGGTCTTTTTCGCCGCTTTCCATCCACGCACTTTTGCAAAGGCGTCCAGCTTCTCTCCCTGGATCTGAAGAACCGGCTTCAGGTTCAGCACTGTTCCGATAGCCGCTGCCGCGGGAGTGACCCTTCCTCCCTTTTTCAGATATTTCAGCGTGTCCACTGTGATATAGATGCTGGAAAGAAATTTTTCCTTCTCCAGTATCTCTTTGATCTCTTTTGCAGATTTCCCCTCGTCCCTCAGTTTCATCGCATCATAGACGGACTGTTCCTGGGTAACAGAGATACGCTGGTTATTCACAACCTGAACTCTCCCATCGTATTCATCCGCGATAGACATAGCCGTTGCGCAGCTGCTGCTCAGCCCGCTGGACATGGGGATATGGACGATCTCGTCATAATCCCTGAGGATTTTCTCCCAGAGTTCCATCACGTCCCCTGGCGAAGGCTGAGAGGTAGAAATATCGGAATCTGCGCCCAGTCTCTCATAGAACTGTTCCTGAGTCAGAGTGATGTCCTCAAGAAAAAGCTGACCGTCGATAAAGAACGGCATGGGAAGCACGAAGATTCCCAGCTCCTTTCCTCTTCTCTGGGTGATCCCGCTGTTGCTGTCAGTAATGATCGCCAGTTTACTCATATTCTTAATCTTCTCCATTCCGCCGTGCTTAACGGCACTTTAATTTCAAAACAACCAGTGTCAAAAAACATCAAAACATCAGTTTTTAAAACTGTGGATCGGCGCAGGGATCCGTCCCTGCCTGCTGATAAACGTCTCACAGCCAAATTCATTCACCGGCATGATAGGCGCATATCCGAGAAGTCCGCCGAATTCCGCCGTATCTCCTACATCTTTTCCGATCACAGGTATCAGGCGCACGGCCGTCGTCTTCTGGTTCACCATACCGATCGCCATCTCATCTGCGATGATTCCGGAGATCGTTGCAGCCGATGTCTTTCCGGGAATGGCGATCATGTCAAGTCCCACAGAACATACACAGGTCATCGCCTCCAGCTTTTCCAGCGTCAGAGATCCGGCATTTACCGCGTCGATCATTCCCTGATCCTCGCTGACCGGGATAAACGCTCCGCTCAAGCCTCCCACATAAGAAGAAGCCATCACGCCACCCTTTTTCACCTGATCATTCAGAAGAGCAAGAGCTGCTGTCGTTCCCGGAGCCCCCACTCTCTCCAGCCCGATCTCCTCAAGGATCTCCGCCACGCTGTCTCCCACATCCGGTGTGGGTGCAAGTGAAAGATCCACGATTCCGAAAGGAACTCCCAGACGTGCGGAAGCCTCTCCTGCCACGAGCTGTCCCACTCGGGTCACCTTAAAGGCAGTCTTCTTGATCGTCTCACAGAGTTCTTCAAATCCTTTTCCTCTCACTTTCTCCAGAGCTTTCTTCACTACGCCCGGGCCGCTGACACCTACGTTGATCACCGCGTCCGCCTCCGTCACACCCAGGAAGGCGCCCGCCATAAACGGGTTGTCATCCGGAGCGTTGCAGAACACCACCAGCTTGGCGCATCCCAGGGAATCCCTCTCTTTCGTCGCCTCCGCCGTATCCTTCACGATCTTACCGCAGAGTCTTACCGCATCCATATTGATTCCTGTCTTTGTGGATCCCACGTTCACAGA
Organism: Candidatus Mediterraneibacter excrementigallinarum; assembly: GCA_019120075.1. Lineage (GTDB taxonomy): Bacteria > Bacillota > Clostridia > Lachnospirales > Lachnospiraceae > Mediterraneibacter > Mediterraneibacter excrementigallinarum. The sequence goes on along the minus strand of DWVT01000077.1, from coordinate 4,785 downwards.
GCTGCAGATTCTTTCAGTCTGAGCCAGGGCCTGAGGGATCGAACGGATCAGGTTCTCATCGCTCTTTGTCATCGCTTTGGAAACAAGAGCAGAGTAACCGCCAATAAAGTTCACTCCTACTTTGTCCGCTGCTCTGTCAAGGGTCTTTGCGATCGTCACAAAATCCTCCGGAGTTTTGCATGCCGCTCCTCCCACCAGAGCAATAGGTGTCACAGAGATCCTCTTGTTCACGATCGGGATCCCGAACTCTTTCTCGATATCCTGTCCTGTGGACACGAGATCCTTTGCCAGCGTTGTGATCTTCTCATAGATTTTCCGGTTCAGTTCGTCCAGATCAGAATCGATGCAGTCGAGAAGGCTGATTCCCAGTGTAATGGTTCTCACATCCAGGTTCTCATGCTCTATCATCTTATTCGTCTCTGATACTTCATACATATTGATCATAGTTTTTTCCTCACGTTCTTCTAACATTCACAATCTACAGTCTGTGCATTTTTTCAAAGATCTCTTCCCTCTGACAGCGGATATTCACGCCGATTTCTTTCCCCAGCGCTTCCATCTCGTCGCAGACTGTGGTGAAGTCTTTCTTAAGATCCGTCACATCCACGATCATCATCATATTAAAATATCCCTGAACAATCGTCTGTGAGATATCCAGGATATTGATCTCATTTTCAGCCAGATATGTGCAGACCTTTGCGATGATCCCTACCGTATCTTTTCCAAGTACCGTGACAATACATTTTTTCATCTTCATTTCCTCCTGTGGTGCCGGACCGTTTTATGCGGGCGGCTGTTTCACTGTTTCAAATACATCTGATACTATTCGGTTCTCTTCCTTACACTGTGACGATCTGTGAGACCGTATCCCGCTTTGCCACAAACATGTCAAGGTCTTCCCCCTTATAGTCATTATCCGCCAGAGTGACCTCCAGCTTCACCGTCTCATAGGCCAGCCTCGCATAATTGTTTTCTTTGCTCAGATGTCCGAGGACGATATGTTTCAAATTATCATGTAGTATATCACAAAGAAGCTGACCTGACAATTCATTTGACAAATGCCCTTTTTCTCCCAGAATACGCTGTTTGAGATAATATGGATATCCGCCCACTTCCAGCATATGGATGTCATGGTTCGCCTCCAGGAGGACTGCATCCAGATTCTTCAGGTGCTCTACGGTATACTCATCATATTTTCCCAGGTCTGTCGCCACAGCTACGGATTTGCCGCCGCATTCCATACGGTATCCCGACGGCTCATTGGCATCATGAGAGATCACAAAGGGATCCACTGTAATATCCCCCAGATTGAAGGGCTCGTCCGTATGTATTGGATGAAGCAGACCGTCCGGCAGCTTTCCAAGTCCGGAATAGCTTAAGATCCCCTCGATCGTCCCCGGCGTGGCATAGATGGGAACTTCATATTTTCTGCTGAACACCCCCAGTCCCTGGATGTGGTCCGAATGTTCATGGGTGATCAGGATCCCATCGATCTCATCCCCCTTGATCTCCAACTCTTTTAAGCCCTCTTCGATCCTTTTCTTGCTGATCCCTGTATCTACCAGAAGATGGGTATCGTCACTCCCCACGTAGATACAGTTACCGCTGCTGCCGCTGGCAATACTGCACAATCTCATAATCTGTCTCCTATTTGTCTCATTGTATTTTCAAACGGCCCGCTATTGTCAATGACCACTCCACATGCCCTGCGAAATGCTTCTTCCGGGGGCTGTGACGCGATCATGGCCGTAATTTTCTGATCTGTATAGTGTCGGGACGCTTTCAGTCTCTCTCTGCGCACATCCTCCCGCACAAAGATATACCAGAGTTCATCGCACAGTTCCGCCCCCACGTCGGGAAGAAGCGCTGCCTCCACAACATAGAGTGGGACGCCTGCTGCCGCTTTTGCCTTGATGTCTCTGCGCACCGCATCAAGTACTGCCGGATGGACGATCCGGTTCAGTATTTTCAGTTTTTCCGGATCCGAGAAAACACAGGCTCCAAGTCTCCTGCGGTCCAGTTCGCCGTCCGGTCCGACTATCTCTGTGCCGAAGGCCTCCACGATCCGCGAAAAACATTCTGTTCCGCTTCTCTGAAGTTCTTTCGCCGTCTCGTCCATCTGACAGACGGCAGCACCATACCTCTCTTTGAGGAATTTCAGCACTTCACTCTTTCCGGAGCCTACTCCTCCGGTGATTCCTATCACTCTCATCGTCTTACTTCGCCTCGTACCAGTTCTCTCCTGTATGCATGTCCACGATCAGAGGAACCGACAGATGCGCCGCATTCTCCATCTGATCTTTGAGCAGCTCCTTGACCTCTTCCAGTTCTTCCCGGGCAGCCTCGATCAGAAGTTCATCGTGCACCTGAAGGATCAGCCTGGATTTCATTCCTCTCTTCTTAAGTTCTCTGTCCACGCCGATCATGGCGATTTTAATGATATCCGCCGCGCTTCCCTGGATCGGCGCGTTCATGGCCACTCTCTCTCCGAAATTCCGCTGCATAAAATTGCTGGACTTCAACTCCGGCACCGGTCTTCGCCTGCCGTATAAAGTAACTGCGTATCCCTTTTCCTTTGCATGCGCCACTGAATCGTCCAGAAACTTCTTGATTCCCGGATAGGTCTCAAAATAGTGTTCTATATACTGCGCCGCCTCCTTGCGGGTGATGCTCAGATCCTGGCTCAAACCAAAGGAACTGATACCGTAAACGATTCCGAAGTTGACCGCTTTGGCATTTCTGCGCTGAAGTTCCGTGACCTCTTCAAACGGCGTGTGGAACACCTGTGACGCTGTCATCCTGTGAATATCCCTTGCCTCCCGGTACGCCTGGATCAGCTGTTCGTCCCCGGAACAGTGGGCGAGAATGCGCAGTTCGATCTGAGAATAATCTGCATCCACGAACACACATCCCTCTGCCGGAACGAATACTTTCCGGATCAGTCTCCCCAGCTCCATCCTCACAGGGATATTCTGAAGATTTGGCTCTGTGCTGCTGATCCGTCCTGTAGCCGTGATCGTCTGATTGAATTTTCCGTGGATCCGTCCGTCTTCACGGATAAAGACGGCAAGTCCGTCCGCATAGGTTGATTTCAGCTTGGCAAGCTGACGGTATTCCAGTATCTTCGCAACGATCGGATGATCCGGAGCAAGTTTCTCCAGCACATCCGCCGCCGTGGAATATCCGGTCTTCGTCTTTTTGGCATGAGACATCTGAAGTTTTTCAAAAAGGATCACCCCGAGCTGCTTCGGAGAATTAATGTTAAACTCCTCCCCCGCCAGTTCATAAATCTCTTTTTCCAGTTCCACGATACGTCCGCCCAGCTGATCACCATAGGCTTTCAGTGCATCCGCTTCCACCTTCACACCTGCCTGTTCCATATGGTACAAAGTGAAAACAAGAGGCATCTCGATCTCCCGGAACAGGCGGTCCATCTCCGACTCCTCCAGCTTCTTTTCCAGGACAGGAACAGCAGCAAAAGCGGTATATGCCTCATAGCATGCTTTCGTACCCTCATCCAGCTTCTCATCGATCAGAAATCCAAGATGCTCTCTTGCCACATCCTCGTAATCATAATCGTTTTTCAACGGATTCAGCAGATATGCCGCCACGATCACATCAAAAGAATTATCCGGATTCGGTCCTGCTTCCGGCAGTTTTTCTTCTTTTTTGCCTTCTTGCGCCCCTGCAAAACATGAGAGGTACTCTTTAAGTCCGCACATGGAAAACGCCTTCACCTTCGCCGCCAGAACGGAAAGTTTTCCGAACAGGTAATCCATGTCCGTATCCATATCACAGGGAATGGTAAAGATCCTGTCCTGTCCGTATGCAATGGCGATCCGCCCGAATCCCGACGGATGTGCAAACAGTGGGAGAACATTTCCCGGATCCTTTGACACAGCCGCACCGACGCACTGTGCCTTCCCTGCCTCGTCAAAAATCCTCTCGATCTGTTCCCGGTCCGTAACCTCTGTGAAATTCTTCTCTATCTCATTGGCAGAGATTCCCGTATCAAACCGGCTCAGCATGTTTTTAAACTGAAGTCTCTTGAACATCTCATGGGCTTCCTCGGTATACGGATCTCCCAGACGCGCTTCTTCTATATTAAATTCAATATCGGCATGAGTCTCGATGGTTGCCAGCGTCTTGCTCATCTTCGCCTGCTCCCAGTACTCCTTCAAATTTTTACTGGCTCTCGGCGGTTTCAGTTCATCCACATGTTCGTATGCATTTTCAATGTTCTTGTAATCCTGGATGATCTTCGTCGCCGTCTTCTCCCCGATTCCGGGCACGCCTGGAATATTATCCGCCGTATCTCCCATGAGTGCCTTTACATCAATAAACTCCGTGGGCGTAACCCCATACTTTTCCAGGACCTCCGCAGCATTATAGTCCTCTACCTCAGTCTTCCCCTGCTTTGTTTTCGGGATCCGGATCTTTACATGCTCTGTAGCAAGCTGAAGAGTATCTCTGTCTCCGGAAATGATGGATACATCCATCCCTTTCTCCTCGCACAGACAGGATATAGTCCCCAGAAGATCGTCTGCCTCAAGTCCTTCCTTTTCAATAATATCAATATTCATGGCTTTGAGTACATCCTTGATGACCGGGACCTGCTCCCTGAGTTCATCCGCCATAGGCTTTCTCGTCCCTTTATAATCGGCAAACATTTTATGCCGGAACGTAGGCGCATGGACATCGAAAGTCACGGTCAGGTACTCCGGCTTCTCCTCATCCAGTATCTTGAACATGATATTTAAAAATCCGTACACCGCGTTGGTGTGG
>DWVT01000076.1 GCA_019120075.1 Candidatus Mediterraneibacter excrementigallinarum | reverse complement strand
CCGTCTCCCACTGCCGTCACCACCTGCCGCAAAGGTTTGATACACACGTCCCCGGCAGCATACAATCCGTCACAGCTTGTCTTCTGCAGACGGTCTGTCACGATATAACCGCGCTCGTCGCACTCCGCGATCCCTCTCACCAGATCCGTTGCGGGCTCATATCCGGCAAAGACGAAGACTCCGAAATTTTCTCCTTCCGGCGGCCGGTATTCCGTGATCTCTCCCGTAACTGTATTCCGATAACGCAGACATTCAAGCGTACTTTCCCCCGCCGCTTCGATCACTTCCGTATTTGTGAGCACAGTGATCTTTTCATGGTTCAGCGCCGGCTCCGCGGCAGACGGCGCACAACTGAATCCGTTTCCCCGGATCAGAATCGTCACATGGCGCGCATATTTCGTCAGGAATACGCTCTCCTCGGCAGCCGCGAATCCGCCGCCGATCACAAAGACGTCTCTTCCGGTAAAAAATTCTCCGTCGCAGGTGGCACAGTAGGCGATCCCTCTTCCACGGAATTCCTCTTCCCCCTGAAAGCCTACCTTGCGGGGATGGGCTCCGGCTGCCAGCAGCACGCCGAAACAGGAGAGCTCACCGGGGCTGGTCTTTACTTTTTTTATATCGCCGGACATATCAAGCTCCGTCACTTCCGCAAGCAGAAATTCCGCCCCGAAATTCTGCGCCTGCCTGCGCATGCTCTCAGTCAGCTCTCTTCCTGAAGCGCGCTCCACTCCTGGATAGTTCACTACCTCTTCTGTGATCACGATCTGTCCTCCGAACTGCTCCTTTTCCACAACGACCACGCGATAGCGTGCCCGCGCCAGATAGAGAGCGGCAGTCAGCCCGGCAGGTCCTCCTCCGATCACAACTACATCATATAATTCCTTCATCTTTTTTCCCTCGTATAATAAGCCTTTCATTATTTCAGGGGCAGCACACAACCGCCCCCTGTTTCAGAACTCTTCTTTCTATAACTGACCGACCAGATCCAGGCTCGGTTTCAGTGTCTCTGCCCCCGGCTGCCATTTCGCCGGGCACACCTCATCGCCGTGCTCATATACGAACTGGCACGCCTGCAGTTTGCGCAGCAACTCATCCGCGTTGCGTCCCACATTTCCCGCATTGACCTCATAGGCCGCGATCTTTCCTTCGGGGTTGACGATAAATGTCCCTCTCTCTGCCACGCCGTCTGCCTCAATATAAACCTCAAAATCTCTTGAGATCACATGGGTCGGGTCAGCCAGCATGGGATATCCGATCTTTTTGATCCGGGCAGACGCGTCATGCCATGCCTTGTGGACATAGTGGGTATCACAGGATACAGAGTAGACTTCGCATCCTGACGCCTGGAATTCCGGGTATTTCTCCGCAAGATCCTCCAGCTCTGTCGGGCACACGAAAGTAAAGTCCGCCGGATAAAAGAAGAAAATGCTCCATCTGCCCAGCACATCCTCTTTTTTCACTTCTTTGAAAGCTTCGTTATGATAAGCCTGAACACAAAACTCACCGATTTCTTTGTTGATCAATGACATAGGTAATACCTCCTTAAATGACTTTATTTATTAGTTAGTTGTAACTAATCCAATTGTAACGTCCGACCAGGCATATGTCAATCAAAATATTGATAATAATAACTTTTATCATTTTATTGTTTTGTGATGACCTCTTGATCGCCTCTGTTTCTCAGCAGTAGTTCCTGTTTTCCTATTGACAGATCTTCTTCAGTTGGATATAATCATAACATCGTTATGAAACAGTGTTATGAATCCGGGATATCTTTTGTACCGCCGGATGAAAAGGCGGAATGGAGGCTGTTATGGCAAAACAAATTGAAGGAGTCTACGAGGCTGTGCTTGCCTGTGCGAAAATGGAATTTCTGAAAAAGGGGTATAAAGACGCGTCACTGCGCGTTATCGCACAGGCGGCCGGCACAAGTACGGGTTCGATCTACACCCGGTTCAAAGACAAAGCAGGGCTGTTCGATGCTATCGCAGGTCCCGCTGCAGATCAGTTGAAAGATATGTTTGTGGAGATCCAGGAGAATTTCCATTCACTGGACGACAGCACGCAGGAAGCGGAAATGGGAGAATACACATCCCGTCATCAGATGGAGATGCTGGAATATATCTATGACCATTTTGATGAGTTCCGTCTGCTTCTGGACTGCTCAGACGGAACCCGTTTTTCCAGTTTTGTTGATGAACTGGTGGATATTGAAGTTGAGTATACATACAAATATATGGAAGTGATCAATTGTGAAAGTGTAAAATCCGGTGTTGTCACTGAGGACTTTATCCATATCATTGTCACAGCATATTTCAATGGAATGTTTGAGGTGGTACGCCACAATATGAGCCGCGATGACGCAAGGAAGTATATCCGGCTGCTCAACCGATACCATATGCAGGGATTCTCCACAGTTTTCAATCCGGAGATCTCAGAATAACCGTTGCACTGATAATCAGGCTGTTTCCTGTCCGGTACCGCAGGCGATGGCCTTATTATAAACCGCTTGGTTAGTTTTATCTAATTCAAGTAATATATTTCTAATCACAAGGAGGAATTACAATGCAGCAAAAAAGCCCTATGCTCCGTCTCTGGGAACTGAGCAGTGAGAACCACGGCGGCCTGATCCGTGCGGTCATCTCCGCTTCTGTCGGCGTCCTGTGCGGAATGCTGCCTTATTTTGCAGCCGCCAGGATCATCATCGGTCTTATGAACGGCAACAGAGAATCCGGTTTTTATGTATTCTGGTGCGTTATGGCATTCGCAGGTTATCTCCTGCGCTCCTGCCTGTATGCCCTTGCACTTTCCATGTCACACAAAGCGACATTTTCCACATTAAAGAGTATCCGGGAACAGATCCTGGCAAAACTCCCCCGGATGCCGCTGGGAACCGTCATGGACACTTCAAGCGGTGAGATGAAGCAGATCATCGTAGATCAGGTCGAAAGCATGGAACGCCCTCTGGCACATCTTCTGCCGGAAATGACATCCAATATTTTCGGACCTGTATGCATTTTATCTACCTGTTCATCCTGGACTGGCGGATGGCTCTCTTATCTCTCGTTTCCATTCCCGTAGGCATGGCGTTTATGATGGCTGTCATGAAAAACTATGGAAAACAGTATGAAGGGTCTGTCAAGGTAACGCAGGCTATGAATTCAACTATTGTAGAGTATATCAATGGGATTGAAGTGATCAAGGCTTTTAATCAGGGGAAAAATTCTTATGTCCGATTTTCTGACCGGGTGCTGGCTAACGCAGCCTATTTTTATAACTGGATGAAGAGCTGTCAGCTTCCCGTATCTGTTTCCAAAACCGTCGCTCCAACTACCATGATCACGATCCTTCCCGCAGGATGGATCATGTATCAGACCGGAACGCTTGAAATGGATACCTTTCTCACCACGATCATCCTTTCCCTCGGGATCGCAGGCCCTCTTCTGGCTGCTATGGATTTTGTTGACAGTCTGGCGAAAGTGGGAACGACCGTAGATCAGATAGATTCCATACTGAACGGAAAAGAACAGCATCACGGAATAACTCCGGTACATATGGATTCTGCAGAAATCCGGGTAGAACACGTCTCTTTCGGTTACCACCGTGACAAAGAGATCCTCCACGACGTATCCCTGACCATCCCGGAAGGTACCATGACTGCCTTCGTGGGGCCTTCCGGCAGCGGAAAATCTACAATAGCAAAGCTCATAGCCGGTTTCTGGGATGTGGAACAGGGACGGATCCTGCTTGGCGGACACGATCTGAAAGATATCCCTCTCCGGCAGCTTTATGAGCAGACGGCTTTCGTCTCACAGGATAACTATCTTTTTGATGAGACCGTACGGGAAAACATCCGCATGGGCCGGCCCGGAGCGACAGACAGGGAAGTGGAAGCTGTCGCAAAAACGGCCGGCTGCGATGAATTTATCCGCCGTCTGGAAAATGGATACGATACAGTGGTCGGCGGAGGAGGCGCCCATCTCTCCGGAGGGGAACGTCAGCGGATCGCCATCGCACGAGCCATGCTAAAGAATGCTCCTGTTGTCATCCTTGACGAAGCCACCGCATACATTGACCCGGAGAATGAGGCGGTGATCCAGCGTGCTGTTGCCCGTCTGGTAAAAGGCAAAACCGTGATCGTGATCGCACACCGGCTGTCAACCATTACGGATGCGGATCAAATCTTTGTCATAGAGGACGGACGTATAGCGGCAAAGGGTACGCACAGGGAGCTTCTTGAGGGCAGTAAACTTTATCAGGAAATGTGGCAGGCACACATTGGCGCAAAGGACGGTGACGCAGCATGATCGAAGTATTAAAAAAGATCTGGCATTTTGCCGGAAAAGAACAGAAAAACATCAGCA
>DWVT01000075.1 GCA_019120075.1 Candidatus Mediterraneibacter excrementigallinarum | reverse complement strand
TGATCCGAGAATGTCAGTTGTCCGTGACTTATTTAAGAATTTTAAGGAGGTGTAACCTATGTCAATCTGTCCAAAGAATAAATCTTCTAAGGCAAGAAGAGACAAGAGAAGAGCCAACTGGAAGATGAGCGCACCGAACCTGGTGAAATGCAGCAAGTGCGGCGAACTCATGATGCCTCACCGTGTATGCAAGGCATGTGGAGCATACAACAAGCGTGAGATCATCTCCGTTGACTAATTATAATATCAAAAATGAATTTTCAGAAAGAGGATATCTGAACACCCGGAACCGGATGAACAGATATCCTCTTTTTCTGTATATATATTACTTTCTGCGGAACGTTTCAGCGCTTGTTTCTGAGCCCAGGCGGGATGGAGGAGGCTGTGAAAGCCCGTAGCAAAACGCCGGCACTTGGCCGCGTCCTTTGCGGCCTTAGTACCGCTGCGTTTTGTTCCGAGCGGGAGCGGGGCTGCCACAGCCTCCTCCATCCCGCCGGACTCTGTTTGCGGAAAGCGGAAACAATCCAGATTTTATATTGATTTTTACACTGTTTTCCAGTAGAATAATTTCAGTAGTATTAGGAGGAATTGCTATGTCTGAAATTACACGGGTTGCACTGGACGGCATGGGCGGAGACAATGCTCCGGGCGAGATCGTCAAGGGGGCTGTCGAGGCGGTCCAGCTCAGGAAAGATATCAAGATCCTGCTCACCGGTCAGGAAGAGAAGCTGAAGAGTGAACTGGCCAAGTACACTTATCCGGAAGATCAGATCGAGATCATAAATGCAACAGAAGTTATAGAAACTGCGGAGCCGCCGGTAAAGGCGATCCGCGGAAAGAAGGATTCGTCCATCGTAGTCGCGATGAAGATGGTGAAGAAAGGCGAGGCGGACGCTTTTGTTTCAGCGGGGAGCACAGGGGCTGTTCTTGTTGGAGGACAGGTGCTTGTCGGAAGGATCAAGGGTGTGGAGAGACCGCCGCTTGCGCCGCTCTTTCCGACGCTGAAGGGATTTTCCCTTCTGATCGACTGCGGGGCGAATGTGGATGCCAGACCGTCACATCTTGTGCAGTTTGCCAAGATGGGCTCAATTTATATGGAAAGCGTTATGGGGAAGAAGAACCCGACTGTCGGTATCGTGAACATCGGAGCGGAGGAAGAGAAGGGAAACGCTCTTGTAAAAGAGACTTTCCCGCTCCTTAAAGCATGTAAAGATATCAACTTTATCGGCAGTGTGGAGGCGAGAGAGATTCCGTATGGCGCTGCAGATGTCATTGTCTGTGAAGCCTTTGTGGGAAATGTGATCCTGAAACTCTATGAGGGAGTTGGAGGCGCTCTTATGAAAAAGATCAAGGGCGGAATGATGACAAGCCTTCGCAGCAAGATCGGAGGACTGCTCGTCAAGCCGGCGCTCAAGGCGACGATGAAGGATTTCGACGCCAGTGAGTATGGCGGGGCACCGCTCCTTGGACTGAACGGTCTGGTAGTTAAGACACACGGAAGCTCAAAGTCCAGAGAAGTGTGCAATTCAATCATCCAGTGCGTCACATTTAAAGAACAGAGGATCAATGAGAAGATACGGGAAGCGATCCAGACGTCACAGGAAGAAAAAGAGAAGAATGAGTAGGAGGTTTTAAGTATGGAATTTGAAAAATTACAGGATATCATCGCAGATGTATTGAATGTTCAGAAAGATGAGATCAAACCGGAGACCACATTTGTGGACGATCTAGGAGCAGATTCCCTGGATATTTTCCAGATCATCATGGGAATCGAGGAAGAGTTCGATATCGAGATCGACAACGATGAGGCGGAGAAAATCGTGACTGTACAGGATGCGGTCGATCAGATCAAGAAGGCTGTAGATTAATAAGTGATAAAAAGGAAAAAGCCCTTCCGGGCTTTTTCCTTTTACAGAGAGAACCCTGTTCTGACAGGGAGACTATAGAAGGAATGCTGAAGGAAGATTACGTATTATGGAGAAGAAATTAAAGGAACTTGAGAAAAAGATCGGATATGATTTCCGGGACTTTTCCCTTCTCAAGACCGCAATGATGCACAGTTCCTATACAAATGAGAGACGTCTGGAGAAATACAGATGCAATGAGCGTCTTGAATTTCTGGGAGATGCGGTCCTGGAGCTTGTCTCCAGTGAGTTTCTTTTCAGGGAGTCGCCCAGAGTTTCGGAAGGAGAGCTGACAAAAACGAGAGCCAGCATGGTCTGCGAGCCGTCTCTGGCAATGTGCGCCAGGGATATCGGTCTGGGGGATTATCTGCTCCTGGGAAAAGGAGAGGAAGCAACCGGAGGAAGGAAGAGGGATTCCATCACTTCAGATGCCATGGAAGCGCTGATCGGCGCGATTTATCTGGACGGTGGTTTTACTAGTGCAAAAGAGTTTATCCATCGCTTTGTGCTGACGGACCTGGAAGATAAAAAACTCTTTTATGATAGTAAAACTATCTTACAGGAGATGGTACAGGCGGACAGGAACAGGGAGATTTCATACCGTCTCGTAGGGGAGAAAGGACCTGACCATAACAAATCTTTTTCTGTAGAGGTACTGATCGGAGGAGACGTCTACGGAGCCGGCCAGGGTCGGACAAAAAAAGCGGCGGAGCAGCAGGCTGCCTATGAAGCGATCCTGAAGCTGCGCGCACAGAAATAAGCGGGTGTTATATGTATTTAAAGAGCATTGAAGTGCAGGGATTCAAATCCTTTGCGAACAAGATAAAATTTGATTTTCATAACGGCATCACCGGGATCGTGGGACCTAACGGGAGCGGAAAGAGCAACGTGGCTGACGCGGTCCGCTGGGTGCTTGGAGAACAGCGCGTCAAACAGCTCCGCGGCGGTACCATGCAGGATGTTATTTTTTCGGGGACAGAGAACCGGCGTCCCCTGAGCTATGCGTCCGTTGCCATCACACTGGATAACTCGGATCACAAGCTTCCTGTAGAGTTCGAGGAAGTTACCGTGACGAGAAAGCTGTACCGGTCTGGAGAAAGTGAATATCTCATCAACGGCGCCGCATGCAGGCTGAAGGATATCAATGAAATGTTCTATGACACCGGTATTGGTAAGGAAGGATACTCCATCATCGGACAGGGGCAGATCGACAAGATCCTGAGCGGAAAGCCTGAGGAGAGAAGGGAACTTTTCGATGAGGCGGCGGGGATCGTCAAGTTTAAGAGGCGGAAGAATCTGTCTGTGAAAAAGCTGGAAGAAGAGCGGATGAACCTGACCAGGGTCAACGATATCCTGAAGGAGCTGGAAAAGCAGCTCGGTCCCCTTGAGAAACAGTCGGAGACAGCAAGAGAATACCTTAAGAAAAAGGAAGAACTGAAGACCTTTGACATTAACATGTTTCTGCTTGAGGAAGAAAGGCTCCGTGAACGGATCCGGGAGGTCGGTGAGAAATACGACAATGCTGCGGCGGAGATGGAAGAGTCAAACCAGCGCCATGAGAAGATGAAAGCAGAGTATGAGGCCATTGAGGAAGAGGTCGAGGAGATCGACCGTGCCATTGAAACGGCAAGGAATCAGCTCAATGAGACCAATCTGCTGAAACAGCAGCTGGAAGGACAGATCAATGTCCTCAAAGAGCAGATCAATACGGCCCGGATGAATGATGAGCATTATGATAACCGTCTGAGCGCCATCCGTGTGGAGATCGATACACGGAAGGAACAGAGAGAGAGCCTTGAAAAGGAGCGCGGGGAAATAAAAGAAAAGCTTTCCCATGCATCAGCCAGTGATGAGGAAGCAAAACGTCTCCTCATCGAGACGCAGAGCCAGATCGCAGAGCACAGTGCGCGGATCGAGGAAGGCAAGCAGGAGATCATGGATCTGCTTGGAAACCGTGCGTCCACAAAGGCAAAGATCCAGCACTATGATACGACCAGGGGGCAGATCGCTTCCAGAAAGGCTGTTCTTGCAAGAAATATCCTGGAAGTTTCCGCCGAGGCGGAAAAGCATAATGCATTGCTTTCAGAGTATGAGGAAGAACTCAGGAAGGTAAGGGAAGAGATCCGTGTTTATAATGAGAAAGTCTCGGAAAATGAACAGGAGATCAGCCGCCTTCAGAAAGAACTGTCTGAGAAACAGGAAAAATTGCGGATCGGCCAGACCGCATACCACAGAGAGTCCTCCAGACTGGAATCTCTGAAAAACATTACCGAGAGATATGACGGATACGGGAACAGCATCCGGAAAGTCATGGCAAACAGGGACCGGGAAAAAGGCCTGATCGGTGTTGTGGCTGATATCATCAAGGTGGACAAAGAGTACGAGATCGCCATCGAGACCGCTCTTGGAGGAAGTATCCAGAATATTGTCACAGACAATGAAGAGACGGCGAAACGGATGATCGCCTTCCTGAAGAAGAACAAGTTCGGACGGGCGACATTTCTTCCTCTCACGAGCATGCACGGAAGCGGAGGAATACGAAATCCGGAGGCGCTCAAAGAGCAGGGCGTGATCGGAACGGCAGACAGTCTGGTCCATGTTGAAAAGAGGTTTGAAGGACTGGCAGAACAGCTTCTGGGCCGGACTATCGTGGTGGATCATATTGACCACGGGATCGCCATCGCCAGAAAATACAGACAGTCCCTCCGTCTGGTTACGCTGGAGGGGGAACTGATCAACCCGGGCGGCTCAATGACAGGAGGAGCGTTTAAGAATTCCAGCAACCTTCTGAGCAGAAGGAGGGAGATCGAGGAGTTCGAGAAAACGGTGGCCATGTTAAAGAAAGACATGGACGAGATGGAACAGGCGGTCAGTCAGGTGAAGAGCCGGCGTGCCGCGTGCTACAATGAGATCGACGCGATCCAGCAGGATCTCAGAAAGGCATCTGTCCGGGAAAATACTGCCAAGATGAACGTGGAACAGACCCAGGTCAGACAGCTGGAGGCAAAGCAGAGATGCGATGCCTACCGGACAGAACAGGAGTCTCTTGCCAGAGAACTTGAGAAGATCGCGGAGAATGAAGACTCGATCCAGATGGAGCTGGAAACTTCAGAAAACCTGGAACAGGAACTCAATGAGAAGATCGAGGCGCTCCAGAGTCAGCTGGAGAAAGAAAGGGAACAGGAGAGTGTACAGCTCAAAAATTCAGAAGACCTGCATCTTTCTCTGGCTGCGCTGGAACAGCAGAATACATTTATTATGGAAAACATCTCCCGTATCGATGAGGAGACAGAGAGGTTTGAGGCAGAATTAAGAGAGCTGGATGTGAACCGGGGGAACGCGTCGGAGGAGATCCGGGAAAAAGAAGAGAAGATCACGGAACTCAGGAAAACGATAGAGGATTCCAGGGAACTCTTCGGAGAGATCAACGGCGAGATACAGGAGCAGACAAAGAAAAAGGAAGAACTGAACCAGAAGCACAAGGATTTCCTGCGGATGCGTGAGGAACTCTCGAAACATATCGCGGCTCTTGACAAGGAATGCTTCCGTCTGAACAGTCAGAAAGAATCCTATGAAGAGGCTTCTGAGAAACAGATAAACTATATGTGGGAGGAATATGAACTCACTTACAACCGGGCCATGGAACTTCGGGATCCCAATCTGACGGATCTGGCATTCATGAAGCGGCAGATCCAGACGCTGAAAACTGATATACGCAAGCTGGGAACGGTAAATGTGAATGCCATTGAAGACTTTAAGAATGTGTCTGAGAGATATACGTTTCTCAAAGGACAGCACGATGACCTGGTGGAGGCAGAGGCGTCCCTTGTCCAGATCATCGCAGAACTGGATGAAGCGATGAGAAAACAGTTTTCCGAGCAGTTCGCAAGGATCGCAAAAGAATTCAACGACGTTTTCCGCCAGCTTTTCGGCGGAGGAAAGGGTACTCTGGAGCTGATGGAAGACGAGGATATCCTGGAAGCGGGCATCAGGATCATCGCTCAGCCGCCCGGGAAGAAACTGCAGAATATGATGCAGCTCTCGGGAGGGGAGAAGGCGCTCACAGCCATTTCCCTGCTGTTTGCGATCCAGAATCTGAAACCGTCTCCGTTCTGTCTTCTTGACGAGATCGAGGCGGCGCTGGATGACAATAATGTAACCCGGTTTGCGCAGTATCTGCACAAGCTGACGGAAAATACCCAGTTTATCGTTATCACCCACCGCCGGGGCACCATGGCGGCGGCAGACCGGCTTTATGGTATCACAATGCAGGAAAAAGGAGTTTCCACCCTTGTTTCTGTGGATCTTCTTGAGGATGAACTGGACAAGTGACAGGATGACGATGAACAAAAACGAATCGTATACAGGAGGAAAAGAGCATGGCAGAAAAGCAGGGCTTTTTTAAGCGGCTTGTCTCCGGACTGACAAAGACCAGAGACAATATCGTGTCCGGAATGGACAGTATTTTTCACGGATTTTCAAAGATAGACGACGACTTCTATGAGGAACTGGAAGAGACTCTGATCATGGGAGACCTGGGTGTCCGGGCGACCATGAATATCCTGGAGGACCTGAAGGAAAAGGTGCGTGAACAGCATATCAAAGAACCTCTGGAATGCCGGCAGCTTCTGATCGACAGCATCAGAGAGCAGATGGATGTGGGAGAGACAGCCTATGAATTTGAAGACCGCACTTCCGTTGTATTTGTGATCGGAGTAAACGGAGTGGGAAAGACGACAACGATCGGGAAACTTGCAGGAAAGCTCAAAGCTCAGAACAAAAGGGTGATCCTGGCGGCAGCGGATACTTTCCGCGCGGCAGCAGGAGAGCAGCTAAAGGAGTGGGCGAATCGCGCGGGCGTCGAGATGATCGGTGGTCAGGAGGGCGCGGATCCTGCTTCTGTCGTATATGACGCGGTGGCAGCGGCAAAAGCCCGGAAGGCGGACGTACTCTTGTGCGATACGGCGGGAAGACTGCATAACAAGAAGAATCTGATGGAAGAATTAAAGAAGATCAACCGTGTCATCGACCGGGAATACCCGGAGGCGTTCCGGGAGACACTGGTCGTGCTGGATGCCACAACAGGACAGAATGCCCTTGCCCAGGCAAGAGAATTCAATGAAGTGGCGGATATCACGGGAGTGATCCTTACGAAGATGGACGGTACGGCGAAGGGAGGCATCGCGGTGGCGATCCAGGCGGAACTGGGAATTCCGGTAAAATATATCGGTGTGGGAGAGTCCATTGATGACCTGCAGAAGTTTGACCCGGATGAATTTGTTAATGCACTATTTTACAGAGAGGATGAATAAAAATGCTGACACTGGAGAAATTTGAGGAAGCTACGGAACTTGTGAAGAAAGTGACTAATCCGACGAAACTGATCTACAGTGATTTTCTGAGTGAACAGTCCGGCGGAAAGGTCTATCTGAAACCGGAGAATATGCAGCACACCGGAGCGTACAAGATCCGCGGGGCATATTATAAAATCAGCACCCTGTCCGAGGAAGAGAGGGAAAGAGGACTGATCACTGCTTCCGCGGGAAACCATGCCCAGGGCGTTGCATTTGCCGCAAAGAAATTTGGATGTAAGGCGACCATTGTGATGCCTACGGTGACACCGCTGATCAAAGTGAACCGGACCAAGAGCTACGGTGCGGAAGTGGTGTTGCACGGGGATGTATATGATGACGCATATGACTATGCCTGCGAGCTGGCGGAAAAGAACGGATACACGTTTGTCCATCCCTTTAATGACCTGGATGTGGCCACCGGACAGGGAACCATCGCCATGGAGATCGTCCAGGAGCTGCCGACGGTAGATTATATTCTCGTGCCGGTAGGCGGGGGCGGACTGATCACAGGAGTCGCCACGCTGTCCAAGATGCTGAATCCCAAGATCAAGGTGATCGGTGTAGAGCCTGCGGAGGCGGCGAGTATGACTGCGGCTCTGAAAGCAGGGGAAGTGGTGGAACTTGAGAGCGCCAACACTATCGCCGACGGTACGGCGGTCAAGGCTGTGGGGGATAAGATCCTTCCGTATGTACAGGAAAATGTGGATGACATACTGCTGGTGGAAGATGACGAACTGATCGGCGCCTTCCTTGACATGGTGGAAAATCACAAGATGATTGTCGAGAATTCGGGTCTTCTCTCTGTCGCTGCTCTAAAGCAGCTTGACTGCAGAGGAAAAAAGGTGGTGTGTCTGCTCAGCGGCGGAAATATGGATGTGATCACCATGTCCTCCATCGTACAGCACGGACTGATCCAGAGGGATCGTATCTTCTCTGTATCTGTCCTTCTTCCGGATAAGCCGGGAGAACTGGTACAGGTAGCGAAGACTATCGCGGATGAGCAGGGCAATGTCATCAAGCTGGAGCACAACCAGTTTGTCAGCACGAACAGAAACGCGGCAGTGGAACTCCGTATCACAATGGAGGCTTTCGGCACAGAGCATAAGAACAGAATACTGGATGCTCTGGAGAAGAAAGGTTTCCGGCCGAAGCTGATCGGAGCAAAGCTCTATTAAATTAAAGGAAAGGAATCGTCTCATGAATCGAAGAAGACCGAAAGCAGGAGAAATTTACAGGCATTTCAGGGGAAAAAAGTACAGAGTGCTGCATATTGCACTCTGCGCCGAGACAAATGAAGAGATGGTTGTGTATGAGGCCCTTCAGGGGGGCAGAGTCTATGTGAGCGCTCTGGGAGCATTTCTGAGGGAGACCAACAAAATAAAGTATCCTGACGCGGAGCAGGAGTATCGCTTTGAACTGTGCGAAAGAGAACCGTCGGCAGAACACCGTGAGAAGAAAGAAGAGAGCGAGGAGTCTCTGATCATGGAATTCCTGGAACTGGATGAAAATGAAGACCGGGCGGAATTTTTGATGAGACACAGAAGTCAGCTCACTGACCGCTTCCTTACTGTGGCTGCGGAGAGCCTTGAGTTCACTGAGAGCGCGGATACGAACGAGGAACGCTGGGCAGCGCTGATGCGCTTCCTGAAGACAAAGATGAAATACGAGAGCAGAAGACTGCGGTGAGACGAGAAGAGAAAATATAAATATACGGAAGATCAAAAAGGGTCAGGCGCCAATAAAAAGGGGTCTGACCCTTTTTATTGGCGCCTGACCCCGTGAAATCAGATTTTATCTCCGCGTGCTTTTTTTTCGAGGAGAGTGTGGATCTTATCTGTCGGATTCATGACTGTCCCGATGGTTATATCGTGGTTCAGAGAATCGATGATCAGAGCGAGGAACTTGCTCATATCCGCCTGGATAAAATACGGTTTTTCGTAAAGTTCCGGCGGAAGATATGTCAGATTGGTCGTGATGACTTTATTGATATATCCTTTTTCATAATAGTCGTCGAATTTGTCAAAGCCGTCGGTGAACAGTCCGAAGGTGGTACATACGAACACTCTGGAGGCTTTGCGTTCTTTGAGCTGTTTTGCCACATCCAGCATGCTTTCCCCGGAAGAGATCATGTCATCCATGATGATCACGTCCTTGCCGGCTACGTCGTCGCCGAGAAATTCATGCGCCACGATCGGGTTCTTTCCGTTCACGATGACAGAATAATCTCTTCTCTTATAGAACATACCCATATCTACCCCGAGAACATTTGAGAGGTAGACCGCGCGGTGCATCGCGCCTTCATCCGGGCTGATGATCATCAGATGATCCTTGTCCGGCTTGATATCCGGGACGGCCCGGAACAGTGCTTTCATAAACTGATACGGCGGATTGAAACTGTCAAATCCGCTTAAAGGGATCGCGTTCTGAACCCGGGGATCGTGAGCATCGAAGGTAATGATATTCGCCACGCCCATGGAGTTCAGTTCATCCAGCGCGAGCGCGCAGTCGAGAGACTCTCTTTTCGTGCGCTTATGCTGACGGCTTTCATAGAGGAACGGCATGATCACATTAATGCGGTGAGCCTTTCCGGTGGCTGCGGCGATGATCCGCTTCAGATCCTGATAGTGGTCGTCGGGGGACATGTGGTTGAGATGTCCGCTCACTGTATATGTCAGACTGTAGTTGCATACGTCGGTCATGATAAACAGATCGGTCCCGCGGATCGTTTCCTTGAGAACTCCTTTCGCCTCGCCAGTGCCAAAACGGGGACAGGTGCAGTCGACCAGATAGTTATTCATTTTGTAATTGACATACAGGGGGGATTCGGTTACTTCGTTGAT
>DWVT01000074.1 GCA_019120075.1 Candidatus Mediterraneibacter excrementigallinarum | reverse complement strand
GAGGCGAGGATTCAATCAGGCAGAGATCATCGCAGATGAACTGTCGCAGCTGACGGGGATCCCGTCAAGAAATGACCTGCTCTTCCGGATCAGGAGGACGGAGCCTCAGAAGATTCTGTCTCCTCTCATTTTCTCCCAGCACCTTCTGAGGCTCCGTCCTCCTGATCCGGAAGAGCAGGTCATTTCTTGACGGGATCCCCGTCAGCTGCGACAGTTCATCTGCGATGATCTCTGCCTGATTGAATCCTCGCCTCCTTTTTCTTGAAGCATGCAGAGGCACCGGGATGATAAGGCCGATCTCCCATTGTTTCAATTCATTCCTGAATTGACGTTCCATCTCTGAGGCAAAGATTTTTCCATACCTTCTTTTGTTGTGATATTTAAAGCGGTATATTGCTCCGGGGACCTTGCCCCTGTGAAGCCATACGCTCCGCCCCTGCCGTATAAAGGAACGATGTTTTCCGCAATCCTGACAGTACTCTTCCTCTTCCCCGGCAAGAGGTTTCCCGCAGTGCATACAGCGCGGCCCCTCTATATACGGCAGCTCTTTCCGGCACTCCGGGCAGATCTTTTCTTCTGTTATGCTCCCGCAGAACGGGCAGACCGGCGGATAAAGCAGATCTAAAATTCCTTGATTCGTTCTGCCAGGCTTGTGTATCTTTCCTGTTCGCTTTTGTTTTGTATCATTTCCTGAAATGTCACATCACTCCCCACTATTGTAAGACAACGCTTTGCTCTTGTGACAGCTGTATAGAGAAGGTTTCTGTTATACAGCAGTCTGGGTCCGGGCAGCAGCGGCAGGATCACAGCAGGATATTCGCTTCCCTGAGACTTATGGACCGTGATCGCATACGCAAGCTCAAGCTCCTCTGTCATTTCAAAACTGTATTTCACTTTTCTTCCCTCGTCAAACTCCACTTCCAGCGACTCCGTATACGGGTTAATCTCCGTTATGATACCCATATCGCCATTAAAAACACCTGTCCCTTTATCCACAGTCAAACCGTATTTTGTAGAGATTTCCCACTCGATCTGATAATTGTTTTTTATCTGCATGACCTTGTCCCCGGTCCGAAACAGCCTACCTCTTATCTCTGCTTCTGTTTTTCCCGGATCCGCAGGATTCAGATATCTCTGCAGTATCTGATTCAATCTCTCTACTCCCAGAAGCCCCTTTCTCGTCGGGGTCATGACCTGGATCTCATTGGGACTTGCCCCCACATAGCGGGGAAGTTTTTTCTGGATCAGGGTGATGATCACGCTGATGATCACATCTGCGTTCTGTCTTTTCAGGAAAAAGAAATCTCTGCTCTTATTGTCCAGTATAACCGGTTCCCCGGAATTGATCTTGTGAGCATTCACCACGATATCGCTTTCCCCTGCCTGACGGAATATTCTTGTAAGACGTACAACCGGGAAACATTCTGAGCGAATGATATCCTTTAGAACGCTTCCCGGTCCGACAGACGGGAGCTGGTCTACATCTCCCACCAGAACAAGCCGTGTTCCCGGAACTGTCGCCGATAAAAGAGCCTGCATCAGAGGCAGGTCCACCATAGACATCTCGTCAATGATGATCACATCTGCTTCCAGAGGATTTTCCCGGTTTCTGCCAAACCCGCTCACATTTCCTTCCGCTTCCGGATTGCCGTTCACCTCCAGAAGCCTGTGGATTGTCTGCGCCTCGTATCCTGTCGCCTCCGTCATTCTTTTCGCCGCTCTTCCGGTGGGCGCGGCAAGCAGAATGCTCATCCCCTCACTGTCGAAAAACCGTATCATTGTATTGATCGTCGTTGTCTTTCCTGTTCCCGGGCCGCCTGTAAGAACAAGAAGACCGTGTTTGATCGACTCGATCACAGCTCTGTGCTGCATCGGATCCAGTTCGATCTGCTCGTTTTTTTCAACCGCCTTTAATCTGCGTTCCATCATATCTTCCGGCATATCACAGTCTATGTCCAGGTCATGGAGCATTTTGGCTGTATTCAGTTCCAGATAATAATAATGTGCAGGATATACCCTCATCTCACCGTCTTCCGTCTCTTTCATGACGGTTTTCCGGTCAATGCAAAGATCCATGATATATTTCTCAATATCACTGATCTCCACCTCCAGCAGGGCGCTTGCCCTTTTGAGGAGAACATCCTGCGGAAGATAAATATGCCCTTCTCCTGCCGCCTGCTGAAGAGTATAGAAAATACCGCTCTTGATCCGATAATCAGAATCCGTATGTATTCCGATCCGGGATGCGATCTCGTCTGCCGTGCGGAAACCGACACCTTCAATATTATCCGCAAGCTGATATGGGTTCTCCTCCAGCACTTTGTATACTTTCATACCATAATACTTGTATATTTTTGCTGCAAGTTTTGTTGAAATCCCATATTTCTGCAGATAGATCATTGCTTTTCTCAGATCTTTTTTCTCTTCTACCTGCTCAGCGATCTCCCGTGCTTTTCTCTCACTGATCCCCTTGATCTCGGAAAGTCTTTCAGGCTCCTCATCTATGATACGAAAAGTGTCTTCTTTGAACCTCCGGACGATCCGTGCGGCAAGAGCGGCTCCCACTCCTTTTACCGCGCCGGATCCAAGGTATCTTTCGATCGAGACCAGATCCTCCGGTTCCTTCACCTGATAGGCCGATACCTTAAACTGATTTCCGTATACATTATGATTAACATATTCTCCCTGCAGTTCCAGCATTTCTCCTTCATTTATAAAATTAAAGCTTCCAACGCAGGTTACTTCGCCGTCATCATTATCCAGATTGAAGACCGTATATCCGTTTTCTTCATTGCGGAATACGATATGATCAACATAGCCTGTAACTGTCTCCAATTCCTCTCACTTCTCCTTTATCACAAAGCAGATAACCGGAATCTGCTTTTTCTTTTTACGTACTTGCAAGGTCTGTCTATAGATATAAACAGAAAAAGGGTGCATTTTTCACGCACACCCTTTTCCAAAATCCTGACGGACACTAAAAATCTTTTCTTCCGCTCATAAATTCAACAAACTGACCGGTACCGATTGCAACAACCTTCATCGGATCTTCCGCTGTCATGGTATTGATACCTGTTTTTTCCTCGATAAGCTCTTCAAGCCCTCTGAGCATTGCCCCTCCGCCTGTCAGCACGATCCCTCTGTCAAGAATATCTGCGGAAAGTTCCGGAGGTGTCTGCTCAAGCACAGAAATAACAGCCTCTACAATCTGACTTGTAGAATCCCGGAGGGCCTCTTCTGTCTCAGAAGATGTAACAGTAACTGTCTTTGGCAGACCTGTTACGAGATTCCTTCCACGGACTTCCATTGTCTCTTCCTCAACAAGCGGATAGGTCGTTCCGATCTTTATCTTGATATCCTCTGCTGTTCTTTCACCGATCAGCAGATTATGTTTCTTTCTCATATAGCGCACAATGGCCTCATCGAAATCATCGCCGGCCACCTTGATGGACGTATTAACAACCGTACCTCCAAGAGAGATTACAGCGATATCCGCAGTACCTCCTCCGATATCGACGATCATATTTCCACAGGGCTTTGCAATATCAATCCCTGCTCCGATCGCCGCCGCAACCGGCTCCTCGATCAGATGTACTTCCCGTGCACCAGCCGCAAAGGTAGCCTCCTCAACAGCTTTCTTTTCCACTTCTGTTACACCGCTGGGGACACAGATTGAAATACGCGGTTTTTTAAATGTACGTTTTCCCAGTGCTTTCTGTACAAAATACTTGATCATTTTTTCCGTCACAGTATAATCAGAGATTACACCCTGGCGAAGCGGGCGGACCGCCACGATATTTCCCGGCGTTCTTCCAAGCATCAGTCTTGCCTCTTCACCGATTGCCTTGATCACATTGGTATCTCTGTCAAAGGCAACAACCGATGGTTCTTTCAGAACAACTCCTTTTCCTTTTACATATACCAGTACACTGGCGGTTCCCAAATCTATTCCAAGATCTACAGACATATTTGATTCTCCCTTCCAAACTCTTTATACTCGTTCCCTTAACAGTCTGCCGGCAGACAAACATCTTCCTCCTGTGTGTGCTGGCTCTTCCTCCCTTATCCGCATACTAGTATAATAAACTTTTCCAAAAATGGAAACCCTTTTTTCTATATTTATTTTTTCTTTAGGATTGCCCCAATATACTTCCCGGTATATGATTTTTCATTCTCTGCAACTTCTTCCGGAGTGCCGCAGGCAATGACCGTACCTCCCTTGTCTCCTCCCTCGGGTCCGATATCTATAATATAATCGGCGGTTTTTATTACATCAAGATTGTGTTCGATCACGATCACTGTATTCCCGTCACAGGCAAGTCTGCGCAGAATTTCGGTAAGTTTGTGCACATCAGCAAAGTGAAGCCCCGTCGTAGGTTCGTCCAGGATATATACCGTCTTTCCTGTGCTCCTCTTGCTCAGTTCCGCCGCCAGTTTGATCCTCTGTGCCTCTCCTCCGGACAGTTCAGTGGAAGGCTGTCCAAGACGAATATAGGACAGTCCGACATCGTTGAGTGTTTCCATCTTTCTGCGTATGCTGGGTACATGCGCAAAAAATTCCACAGCCTCTTCAACCGTCATATTCAGGACATCGTAGATCGACTTGCCTTTATACTTCACTTCAAGGGTCTCGCGGTTATAACGTTTGCCGCCGCACACCTCACACGGCACATAGACATCCGGAAGGAAATGCATCTCTATCTTGAGGATACCGTCTCCTGCACACGCCTCGCACCGTCCGCCTTTTACATTGAAGCTGAATCTCCCTTTCTTATATCCGCGTGCTTTTGCATCCGGTGTTGATGCAAACAGATCGCGGATCAGGTCAAACACTCCTGTATAAGTTGCCGGATTAGACCGCGGGGTGCGCCCGATAGGAGACTGATCGATATTTATCACCTTGTCCACCTGATCCAGGCCTTCTATTCTCTTGTGCTTTCCCGGTATCGTCCTCGCACGGTTCAGGTCATGCGCAAGCCTTTTATAAAGGATCTCATTGACAAGAGAACTCTTTCCGGAACCTGAGACACCTGTCACGCACGTCATTACTCCGAGAGGAAATGTGACATCAATGTTTTTCAGATTATTCTCCGATGCGCCTACTACCTTAAGAAATCCGGTCGGTTTCCTCCTCTCCTCCGGAATCGGGATCCGTATCTTTCCGCTCAGATATGCTCCTGTGACAGACTTTGGATTCTTCATGATCTCCTGAGCATTTCCCACTGCCACAACTTCTCCGCCATGTTCTCCCGCGCCCGGACCGATATCCACAATGTAGTCGGCTGCCAGCATGGTATCTTCATCATGTTCTACCACGATCAGCGTATTTCCGAGATCACGGAGATGTTTCAGTGTCGCCAGCAGTTTATCATTGTCCCGCTGATGCAGGCCAATGCTCGGTTCGTCCAGGATATAGGCAACTCCCACAAGCCCGGAACCGATCTGTGTGGCAAGGCGGATCCTCTGAGCTTCGCCGCCCGAAAGAGTTGCTGTCGCCCGGGCAAGAGTCAGATATTCCAATCCCACATCCATAAGAAATTTGATCCTCGCCCGGATTTCCTTTAATATCTGTCCGCCGATCGTCATCTGGGTCTGTGTAAGCTGCAGTTCTTCAAGAAACTTCTGCAGTTTGTCAATAGACAGGGCGGTCAGCTCAGCAATATTTTTATCTCCCACCGTTACTGCCAGCGCTCCCGCTTTCAGACGCTGTCCTTTACACGCGGAACATGGCGTGATGTTCATAAATGTCTCATATTCCGCCTTCACCGCCTCGGACCCTGTCTCCCGATATCTCCGCTCCACATTTTTGATCAGCCCTTCGAAAGCCACATCATAAACGCCTTCGCCTCTCTGACCTTTATAGAAAACTTTCACGCTTTTCCCATTGGTCCCGTAAATGATGACGTCATGGATCTTCTTCGGATATTTTTCAAATGGTGTATCCAGGTCAAATTTATATTCCCTGCAGAGAGCTTCCAGGATAGCATGGGTAAAACTGGACTTGTCTGTACATGACTGCCACCCCATAACTGTGATTGCTCCCTGATTGATAGACAGGGACGGATCCGGTATCATCAGTTCCTCCGCAAACTCCATCTTGTACCCGAGGCCAAAGCACTCCGGACATGCCCCGAAAGGATTGTTGAACGAAAAACTCCTCGGCTCGATCTCATCAATACTGATTCCGCAGTCCGGACAGGAAAAACTCTGGCTGAAGTTCATCGGTTCTCCGCCAATAATATCTACAATAAGAAGCCCCTCTGCCAGATGAAGAACGCTTTCCACCGAGTCCGTCAGCCTCTTCTCAATCCCGGGTTTTACTACAAGACGGTCCACGATGATCTCGATATTATGCTTGATATTCTTATCCAGCGTAATTTCTTCAGAAAGCTCATACATATTTCCGTCTACACGCACACGGACATAGCCGCTTTTTTTCGCCCGGTCCAGTAATTTTGCGTGAGTTCCCTTCCGTCCTCTCACAACCGGAGCCAGTAACTGAATCTTCGTCCGTTCCGGAAGGGACATGATCTGATCCACCATCTGATCCACTGTCTGTTTCCGGATCTCACGGCCACATTTCGGGCAGTGCGGAATCCCCACTCTTGCATAGAGAAGTCGAAAGTAGTCATAAATCTCCGTCACGGTCCCCACAGTAGATCTCGGGTTGTGATTTGTGGATTTCTGATCAATGGAGATTGCGGGCGACAGCCCTTCAATACTCTCCACATCCGGTTTTTCCATCTGTCCCAGAAACTGCCGTGCATAGGAGGACAGGGACTCCATGTATCTTCTCTGCCCCTCCGCATAGATCGTATCGAAAGCAAGTGAGGATTTTCCCGATCCGCTCAGTCCCGTCAGTACGACAAGTTCATTTCTCGGTATATCAACGTCTATATTTTTAAGGTTATTCTCATTAGCCCCTCGTATCCTGATGTACTGCCGGGCGTCCATCTTTTTTCCCATTGTGTATCCTTTCTTATATCTCAAAACATCCGACTCGATTTCAGTCCATCTCATTGAGCATCTTTTTCAGATCAATAAGCTTGTCACGAAGCTCTGCCGCGGCCTCGAAATTCAGTTCCGCTGCAGCCTTCTTCATCTGCTTTGTCAGATCCGCGATCAGTTTCTCCAGTTCCTTTCTGCTCATGGACTCCGGATCTTTCTCCATTCGTATCTCCTCGGCCGCAACTTTCTTCGAAATACTGATCAGGTCGCGGACCGACTTCTGTATCGTCTGAGGCGTGATGCCGTGTTCTTCATTGTATTTCATCTGTATCTCGCGGCGGCGTTTCGTCTCATCAATCGCCATCTGCATGGATTCCGTTATGGTATCTGCATACATGATGACATGCCCCTCTGCATTTCTTGCCGCACGCCCGATAGTCTGGATCAGAGAGGTCTCTGAACGCAGAAATCCTTCCTTATCCGCATCGAGAATCGCCACAAGAGTGATCTCCGGAATATCCAGGCCTTCCCTGAGGAGGTTAATCCCGACAAGGACATCAAACACATCCAGACGCATATCGCGGATGATCTCCGTTCTTTCCAGTGTATCCACATCGGAGTGAAGATATTTCACACGGATTCCCACTTCACGCATATAATCCGTAAGGTCCTCTGCCATACGTTTTGTCAGTGTCGTGACAAGTACTTTGTTTTTCTTAGATACTTCTTTATTGATCTCGCCGATCAGGTCATCGATCTGCCCCTCCACAGGCCGCACCGTCACCTCCGGATCGAGCAGTCCTGTCGGACGGATCACCTGCTCTGCCCGCAACAGTTCATGCTCTTCCTCATACGGTCCCGGCGTGGCGGAGACGAACAGAACCTGATTTATCTTACTCTCAAATTCTTCAAAATTCAAGGGGCGGTTATCCTTTGCAGAGGGCAGCCGGAACCCATAATCCACCAGTGTCGTTTTCCTGGACTGGTCTCCGTGATACATGCCTCCGATCTGAGGGATCGTCTTGTGGGACTCATCAATCATCATGATAAAGTCATCCGGAAAATAATCGATCAATGTATACGGCGGCTGTCCGGGCGCAAGTCCGGCCAGATGCCGGGAATAATTTTCGATCCCCGAACAGAACCCCGTCTCCTTGAGCATTTCAATGTCAAAGTTTGTCCTCTCCGCAATCCGCTGCGCTTCCAGCAGCTTATCCTGCCGCTTGAACTCTTTTACCCGTTCTTCCAGTTCTTCCTCTATATCATTTACCGCTCTCTTTATATTCTCTTTATCCACAACATAGTGGGACGCCGGGAAAATTGCCACATGTTTCAGTTCATCTTTTATCTCTCCTGTCAGGATGTCAATCTCCGTGATCCGGTCCACCTCATCTCCGAAAAACTCGATCCGTATCGCCGTCTCACTCTCATATGCAGGTATGATTTCCAGAACATCGCCCCGCACGCGGAAAGTTCCGCGGTGAAAATCCATATCATTACGGTCATACTGGATCTCGATCAGTTTCGCCATGACCTCATCCCTGTCTTTTATCATTCCCGGGCGCAGGGAGATCACCATGTTCTGATAATCTACCGGGTTGCCCAGACCGTAGATACAGGATACACTGGCGACAATGATCACGTCCCGCCGTTCCGTCAGGGCCATGGTGGCGGAGAGACGAAGTTTGTCTATCTCTTCGTTGATGGCAGAATCCTTGGCGATATACGTATCAGA
>DWVT01000073.1 GCA_019120075.1 Candidatus Mediterraneibacter excrementigallinarum | reverse complement strand
GTGAACGCCACATACATTTTACAGGAGGGACTGTCCGCCCTGGGGGCGGAGGTGGATACTGACATCCCGGACCGGATCAAAGACGGATACGGGCTTAACCGGATGCTGATCGACCGCGCCATTGAAGACGGCGTCGATACCATCATTACCTGTGATAACGGGATCGCTGCCGCGGAGGAGATCGCCTACGGAAAAGACAACGGTCTTACCGTGGTGGTGACGGACCATCATGAAGTGCCTTATATTGAGGAAAATGACGGAAAAGAGTACCTTCTTCCCATGGCGGACGCTGTGGTGGATCCTCACCGGGCGGACTGCGGGTATCCGTTTAAGGGCCTGTGTGGCGCCGCGGTGGCATATAAGCTGGTGGAAGCGCTTTTTAATGTGATGCAGATGGATCCTGAGGATGTGGATTATCTCATGGAGAACGTGGCCATTGCCACGGTAGGGGATGTGATGGACCTGGTGGGAGAAAACCGGATCTTTGTAAAGCAGGGGCTGGAGATGCTCAAGCGGACAAAAAACCAGGGACTGAAAGCGCTGATCGAGTGCACCGGGATTGACGCGGAACGGCTGTCCGCCTACCATATCGGTTTTGTCCTTGGACCCTGCATCAATGCCAGCGGAAGGCTGGACACGGCAAAGCGGGCCCTCGAGCTTCTGAACGCGAAGACACGCAGAGAGGCCGTGATGCTGGCGGAGGATCTGAAGGCGTTAAATGACAGCCGCAAGGAGATGACTGAGAAGGGCGTGAAAGAGGCGGTGCAGATGATAGAGAGCACCCCTCTGAAAGAGGACAAGATTCTTGTGGTATATCTGCCGGACTGTCACGAGAGCATCGCCGGGATCATTGCCGGGAGGATCAAGGAGCGGTATTACCGTCCCACTTTTGTCCTCACCAGAGCGGAAGAAGGAGTGAAAGGTTCCGGGCGTTCCATCGAATCCTATGACATGTTCGCCCAGATGTGCCGGTGCCGGGCGCTGTTTACCCGGTTCGGAGGACATAAGATGGCGGCGGGGCTGTCACTTGAGGAGGAAAATGTGGAGCGGTTCCGGAAGACCATCAATGAACTTGCGGATCTGACGGAAGAGGATCTTCAGATGAAGGTATCCATTGATATGCGGCTTCCGTTTCCCTATATCACGGAGAAACTGATCCGGGAACTGGAAGTGCTGGAACCTTTTGGAAAGGGAAATCCAAAGCCGTTGTTTGCGGAGAGAAATTTGAAGGTGATCAGCCCCCGTATCTTCGGGAGGAACCGGAACGTGCTGAAGTGCCGGCTGGAGGACGGGGACGGGAATCAGATGGATGCGGTCTACTTCGGAGACGTGGGGGAATGCCTGCGGATGATGGAGCAGAAAAAGGTGATGTCATTTACCTATTATCCCTCCGTAAACGAATATATGGGAAGAAAGACACTGCAGCTTACTATCGTGAATTACCAATAACTGTTTGAAAATTTTGAAAATGGTGATATACTAGGTGCATTAAGGAAATCAAAAGATGAGAGGAAAGGGGAAGGAGATCATGGCAGGAACTCTGGAGTATGAACAGCTGAATAAGAATCTGGAGATGGTAGACGGTCATGCTGTAAAGGCTCCGGAGGATTATCAGAATCCGGAAGAACTCTACCAGGCGCTGGTGGCACGGGTCAGGAAATACCATCCGTCTGCGGATATCTCCCTGATCGAGAAGGCATACCGGATCGGAAAGGAAGCACATAAAGACCAGGTACGCAAGTCGGGCGAACCCTATATCATACATCCGCTCTGGGTCGGTATCATCCTTGCGGACCTGGAGATGGACAAAGAGACTATCGTGGCGGGAATGCTGCACGACGCAGTGGAAGACACGGACATGACGCTGGAGGATATCACCCGGGAGTTCGGCGAAGAGGTGGCTCTCCTTGTGGACGGCGTGACCAAGCTGGGACAGCTCAGTTATTCCCAGGATAAACTGGAGGTCCAGGCGGAGAACCTGAGGAAGATGTTCCTTGCCATGGCAAAGGATATCCGTGTTATCATCATCAAGCTGGCGGACCGTCTCCACAATATGCGGACGCTGGAGTTTATGACTCCTGAGAAGCAGAAGGAGAAGGCGAGGGAGACGATGGATATCTACGCGCCCATCGCTCAGAGGCTCGGTATCTCCAAGATCAAGACTGAGCTGGATGACCTTTCCCTGAAATATGACAAGCCGGAAGTCTACTATCAGCTTGTAAAGGACCTGAACGCCCGCAAGACGGAACGGGAGGAGTTCGTCCAGCAGATCGTGGCGGAAGTGTCAAAACATATGAAGAACGCTCATATTAATGCCAAGGTTTACGGCAGGGTGAAGCATTTCTTCAGTATATATAAGAAAATGGTGAACCAGAACAAGACGCTCGATCAGGTTTATGACCTGTTTGCGGTCCGCATCATCGTGGATACGGTGAAGGACTGTTATGCGGCCCTCGGTGTGATCCATGAGATGTACACCCCGATCCCGGGACGTTTCAAGGACTATATCGCCATGCCGAAACCGAACATGTACCAGTCCCTTCATACGACTCTGATGGGACCTTCCGGTCAGCCCTTTGAGATCCAGATCAGGACCGAGGAGATGCACAAGACGGCGGAATATGGTATCGCGGCTCACTGGAAATATAAAGAGAGCGGGGATTCCACGAAGAATGTGAAGACCCGTGAGGAAGAGAAATTAAGCTGGCTTCGGCAGATCCTGGAGTGGCAGAGGGATATGTCGGACAACAGAGAATTCCTGAACCTTCTGAAAGGGGACCTGGACCTGTTCCAGGAGGACGTCTACTGTTTTACCCCCAACGGGGATGTGAAGAACCTGCCAAATGGATCCACGCCGGTTGACTTTGCCTATGCGATCCACAGCGCGGTGGGAAATAAGATGGTTGGGGCCAGGGTAAACGGAAAACTGGTCAATATCGATTATAAGATCCAGAACGGGGACAGGATTGAAATCCTGACTTCCCAGAATTCCAAGGGACCCAGCCGGGACTGGCTCAACATCGTGAAGAGCACCCAGGCAAAGAACAAGATCAATCAGTGGTTCAAGAGGGAATTTAAAGAAGAGAATATCGTGCGCGGAAAGGAACTGATCACGTCTTACTGCAGGACCAGATCGGTCAATCTGCAGGATATCCTGAAGCCGAAGTATCAGCAGACCGTGCAGAAAAAATATGGATTCCGGGACTGGGATGCTGTCCTGGCGGCGATCGGCCACGGCGGCCTCAAAGAAGGCCAGGTTGTCAACAGGCTTCTGGAAGAGTACGAGAAGGAGCACAAAAAGGAGATCACAGACGAGACCATCCTGGAAAAGATTTCTGAGGCGAACAGTCAGAAAGTCCACATCGCCAAGTCAAAGAGCGGTATCGTGGTCAAGGGAATCGATGATATGGCTGTCCGGTTTGCGAAGTGCTGCAACCCGGTGCCGGGAGATGAAATCGTGGGATTTGTGACCCGCGGAAGGGGAATGACGATCCACAGGACAGACTGTATCAATATGATCCATCTCTCTGACGCGGAGAGAGAGAGACTGATCGATGCCGAGTGGGAGGATACAGCTGACACAGAGGATGGCGGACAGTATCTGGCTGAGCTTAAAATGTATGCACATGACCGCCAGGGACTGCTCATGGATATCTCCAAGATCTTCACCGAGGCGAAGATCGATGTGAAGAATATGAACATCCGTACCAGCAAGAAAGGTACGGCGACCCTTGATATGGGATTCATTGTGCACGGCAGAGACGAGCTGAACACAGTGATCGAGAAACTGCGTCAGGTGGAGAGTGTGATCGATATCGAGAGAACGACAGGTTAAAAAGGCGGATGTTATTATGAAGACAGAAAGATTTGTGGTCGGCCCGGTAGGGACCAACTGTTATATCGCGAGGAACGAAGAAAACGGGGAATGTTTCGTGGTGGATCCGGGGGCATGTCCGCCGGAACTGCCCGGTCATATCAAAAGAGCGGGGCTGAGCGTGAAAGCGGTCCTTCTGACACACGGGCATTTTGACCATATCATGGGACTGGACGGTTTTCTGAAAGAATTCCCGGTCCCGGTTTATGCCTGCGAAGGGGAGAAGGATCTGCTCGAGAGTGCGGAACTGAACTCCTCGATCGGAATGTATGGGAAGGCATATACATTTTCGGGAGCGGAGTACGTCAGCGACAGGCAGGTACTGCACATCGCCGGATTTGAGATCCAGGTGATCCGCACGCCGGGACATACGGCGGGAGGCTGCTGTTACTATATTCCGGAAGAGCGGGTGCTTTTCAGCGGGGATACGCTGTTCCGTGCCTCTGTCGGGAGAACGGATCTTCCGACGGGGAGCATGAGCGACCTGGTGCGCTCTGTTCGGGACCGGCTGCTGGTGCTGCCGGAGGAGACGAAGGTGTATCCGGGACATATGGAAGAGACCACGATCGGATATGAGAAGAAATATAATCCTTTCGTGTGACCGGCTGAAAAACGGGCTGGAAGTATGGTTTTGGTTCCGGAGTAACACAGTTGGACGTCAGATTCGCAACGGAGATTAAAACAGGGAGCATTGAGAAAATGTGGGCTGCGGAAGGCAGCCCGCTTTTGCGCGATACGCCCGGCAGGCGGCCGCCATGCTTGCATGAGCGGACATTTGCCGGGCAACGGACAGCGAACGGTATCACCGTGAGCTGCCCGAGGTATCGCGGT
>DWVT01000005.1 GCA_019120075.1 Candidatus Mediterraneibacter excrementigallinarum | reverse complement strand
CGGATTTGTTTTCACGCTCTCCGCGATCCGCGCGCTGGTCATCCGCTCCCCGTTTCCCAGACAGAGAAATATGAGCAGATGGATCGTGTCGCTCAGTTTGGTAGAATATTTCATATCTGTATGTCACCTCCGCAGGATTTTTCCACCGCTACTTGTAATTTATAAAATAACATGCTATAATCCATCATGTAATTTTAATATTAACACCCGTCAAAAAGGAAGTCAACTATGCTTACAGAACAGAAAAACGCTGTCACGACGAAATCTATTACAACAAAGAAATGATCTACGCCATGAATGACGCGATCGACGAAAACCTGTGCATCCCCTCCGAGATGATCCCACGCTGTCCCAGATGCGGCAGCCCTCTGACCGTCAATTTTGCTGACAGTCAGATGTTTTTCCAGACCAGACAGTTTCAGAATAAAATGCAGGATTATCAGAACTTTGTACGGAAATATCACGGAAAAAAACTGGTCATCCTGGAATTCGGAGTGGGCTGGCGAAACCGCATGATCAAGGAGCCTCTGATGCAGCTTGCCGCATCGGAACCGAATGCGTTCTATATCACTTTTAACAAGGGAGAACTCTATATTCCCGATGAGATCCAGGGGAAGTCCATCGGAGTGGACGGGGATATCGCGGAGGCGCTGCATGAAATCCGGGGACTATACTAAAAGTTCCTGCGTCCGGTTACTCACATTATAAAAAACGAGGCCATTAAAACCTCGTTTTTCCGATTACTATAGTTACTCAGAAAGTCGGTAATGTGTGTTTCGGCTTTTTCCCTCCTGTATAATCTGTCCATTGCCAACCATTTTCTTCAACAACCGTCCGCATGTTGTCTGACTGATTCCCAACTCCTTTTGTACATCTTTTCTTGTAAATGTACCCTGCTTTCTTGCCAGAGAAACTACTGCTTCTTCCTGATCGCCATCATCTGCCGGTCTGTTAATAACTGTCTTCTTCGGCTCAGCATGGACATTCAAATTGGGAAGGATGATCTTAAAGGCATTGTCAGAAGTTTCAATCTCAGGCTTTTTCCCTGTTTCCGAATAAGCCTCCATTATTTTCCGCATCCCTGTTCCATATGCTTCTATCAATTCCAGACGATAAAATATATTTGCCAGTTTTACATTACGACATACGGAAATACCCATCATCACATCTTTTAAGGTAACTCCGCTTAAAAGCCCTCCAATGGAAATAAACTCAATCCGATCTGTATAAAGACTTACGAAACTGCTTGCACGGTAGGAATATTCACGATGTATAAGCAGATTCAAGAGTGCCTCTCTGACTGCTGTTTCCGGATAATCTCTCTGGTCAATCCGGTACAGTTTCTGGAATGAAGAATGAATCTGATTACGAAAATCAATATAATCATATACTTCATCCATCTGCTGAAACAGAGAGCCGGAAAATTCTCTCCGGTCTTTAAACTGGCTCTGAGTAGTTCCTTCAAAAGCTGCCACCTTAATCGTATGCACGCACTGATCTGACAGCAGAAGCCCCAGATTTGTATAAACTCCATCATGTGTCATAATTCCCAGCGTTTTCATCTGTACTTCACCCAGAGGCAGATTCTTTTTGGCAAATTGCTTTTTTGCTGCTTCAAAAGTCAGATCCTGATTCAAAGATCTCATATCCTCGAAATGATCTCCATCCGTTTCTTTAATCATTCGGCGAATCGCTGTATTAGTAGCCGGTACCGAGGAATATCCCTGCCGGACATAAACACCTTCCGGACGCAGCCCCTTTTTTGCAATATAATAAGGTCTTTCTGTTCCCTGCTGAATATCGATCGCAACAATCTGCTTTCCATTCTCATTTAACGTCTCATAATGTAAAAACATAGTCAGGTCCGGCTTTACTGCATCCCGGACCATATTACTGACCTGCAAAGCGGCTCCATCCGGATCATCCAATCCGATGACCGTTCCATCGTCCTCAACACCAATATATAATTTCCCGCCTTCACAATTTGCAAACGCTATAATTTCTTTTTTTATATCATCCACTACAACTGATTTCAGTTCCACCGTTTCGCTTTCCTTAAAAACCATCTTATCTCCTCCAAAATTATTCTAACCATATTCTAACTTTTCTAACCAATCTTGTCAAACATCGGTTAGAAATCTGGTTAGAATAGAAAAATGACCGTAGAGGATATGGCATCTTATTTTTCGGTTAACAATCTAATGCCTGCTTTTTCAGCAAACGGTCTATTTTGCCCCCGAAGGGCATGTTGCAAAACAAAAGAAAGCCCGTAAATGTTGAATTTACGGGCTCTGTGAGCTCCCCCTGTTGGACTTGAACCAACGACACTTCGGTTAACAGCCGAATGCTCTACCGACTGAGCTAAGGAGGAATACTTTATTTAATTTTCAACAGCTTCTGCTGCTGAGTGGAGAATACGAGAGTCGAACTCGTGACCTCCTGCTTGCAAGGCAGGCGCTCTCCCAACTGAGCTAATCCCCCGAAATGTTCTCATTGAACTTTTATAAGATATCATATTTCATAGAATTCTGTCAATATAATTTCAACATTTTCCTGAATTTTTTGTAACAGTCCAGCCATAAGGGGCAGACCGGGCTGAACTGTTACCATTTTCTTTCACTTTCGTCTAATGGAATCCTAAAAGCCTGTTAAGCAGAGGGTTTACGTCATAGAGGAATCTCAGGATGCTGCTCTTCTCTATCATCTCAAAACATGCATTTCCCGCCTCTGTCGTATAAAGCAGAGTGATAATGAGAAATCCCAGCCAGATGATGACCAGCCCGAGCGCCAGACCCAGCACGCCTCCGCCGATGTGGTTCACCAGGCCGAGTACAGGAAGCTCTCCTATTATATTCACTGCGAACATCAGAGCCTTGACTATGATGATCGCGATCAGGAATGTAACAAGGAACGAAATAAGATTCAATACCATCCTTGAGATATAAGAGGCAACATACTCCGGAAAACTTTTTACTCCAAGTTCTTCATAAATTGTCGTGTTATTATTTTCCAGAAGCATATCCTTTAAAAACTGAGGCATGGCAGCGTTCTCAATCTCCTTGATCTGCGTATCCTTGGGGATTTCTCCGATCACATCGAGGATGTCCTGAGCGGTAATGCCAAGCATGTCCCAGTTTTCGTCATTCAGGTTTGCCAGCTCCTCCGGATCGAGATCTTCCAGCGGCGTCCCGCTCAGATCGACATTTGCCAGGTCATCCACAGGGATTTCCGGCATGAATGCCTCAACGACCCGCTCTTCGATAAAATCATCCACCGGCGTATATTTTGCCAGCGCGTCCGCCACATACGGTGAGAGAATCGCCACCAGTACCAGGGTCAGCACAGTGGACAGAAGAGACAGTCCGAATTTCAGAAAGCCTCTCACATATCCCACAACAATACATACTACAAAAATCACAGCCACAATGATCAACAGCCAATTATCCATAATGTCTCCTACTTCGTTAAATAAACTATCCTTAATTCATTAACGGTCATCACATAGTATCTGTTCATGCCCGGCGCCCGGAACATCTCCAGCACGTCCACCATCATGTCTCCCTGGAATTTTATGATTCCGGCAGCAGTGACGATGCAGCATCTGCTGCCTTCAAACATAATGATCTCGTCTCCGTCTATCCTCACATTTCCATAATCCCCGGTGATCGCCCTGCTGAAGATCTGCTCCCCGGACCGGTTATACAGGCACACTTCATATCCCGATCGTTCCTGATTCAGCATGATAAATCCGATATAACGGTCAGAATGAAATACGCTCTTGACCTCCTGCGTCAGCGTTACCTCTTTCACCTTCTGCGGCGACTCGAGCCCGCTGTATATCACAAAAGAATTATCCCCCACCGCGACAGACCTGTCATTTCCCATAAAGAAAATGTCCGCCATCACAGTCCCGTCATATTCATCCGACGCAACTATATTGTCCGCTTTTGCCTGGCCTGTCTCTCCAAAATTGTAAAAAATCACTCTGGACTGTACCGCCGTCCCCTGCGTGTAGAGATAGGTCACTGCAAGCGTATTTCCATCGTCAGACATATCCAGAGCCACGGGGTATCCAGTACTGCTTAAAGATGCCTGCTGTTCCACCAGGATATTTCCCGTGGCATCATATGAGATGATTCTCGGCGTTCCTTCATTTCTCAGGATCGCGCTGACAATCCCCTGCTCGGATATGGCGATCTTCTCAATAGGAAGCGTTGTCTCGATCTCACCTTTCAAACCTTCTCTGTCAAATACCAGGATATTATTGCCGCCGCTGTCCGCCACTGCAAATGCCTTTTCCTTGGTCACTATGATTGGATTTTGCAGCTGGGTCGGCTGGATCCACTGCTCCTCGTTCCTTCTGTTCAGGAATACCACGCCGTCCCTGTTGTACCGCACAATCCCGTTTGAAAATCTTGCATAACTGTTCGTGTCTGATAATTCGTTTGTATACCCGGACGCTTTTCTCGCCTGACCGTAGGTCTCATTCTTCATAAGAAGCCATGTCCCGCACACTGCCAGGAT
Organism: Candidatus Mediterraneibacter excrementigallinarum; assembly: GCA_019120075.1. Taxonomy (GTDB): domain Bacteria; phylum Bacillota; class Clostridia; order Lachnospirales; family Lachnospiraceae; genus Mediterraneibacter; species Mediterraneibacter excrementigallinarum. The sequence continues at coordinate 2,538 of DWVT01000005.1, read as the reverse complement.
CACCAGAATCGCTATGGAGAGAATCTGCTCTGCCTTTTTCCTGTGGATCCTCCTGATCTTTTTCTTGATCTCTTTTACATTGTCAGGCGGCTTTACAAGTCTGAGATTCGATGTTTTCTTCTGCGCCATTTTACTCCCCTTATCGTTTGTTATTTCACCATTTTGCACTGTTCTGTTGATTATAGCATGATTTTATGGTAATAGCAATTTCTGCCCTACATAAATCAGGTCTCCGTCCTCGATCCCATTCATCCTGCAGATGGCATCCACATGAGAGATATCCCCGTACATTTTCCGGCTGATGATAGCGAGGGTATCGCCCTTTTCCACGATATATACTCCGTCGCTGCCGTTTTCACCGGAGGACTCGCCAGAAGACTGCGCATCTGATGAAGCCTCTGCAGATTCGCTGCTGTCTGAAGTTTCCGCACTCTGGTCAGACTGAGAAGTATCTCCCTGATCCGAAGTAACTTCTGCTGCCTGATCTGCTGGTTTGCTGTCCTTATCAGAAGCATTATCTTCAGAACTGTCGTTCTCTGCCTGGGCATCCTCCGCTTTGCTTCCGGAGTCTTCTGCTTCCGCAGAGTCCTGTGTGTCTCCTGTTCCGTCCTCCTCTCCCGGTGTCACGGCGGTCACCGTACCGCTTGTCTCAACAGTCTCCGAAGCTCCCGCAGAAAGGTTGTCCAACGTGGTCTGGACAGATTTCATTTTATCGAAGTTATTTACCATGGAAACTCCCATTACGATCAGAACAAGGACAAGACATGCGCTGACCGCGTACATCAGGCTTCCTGAACGTCTCTGTCTCTGGCGGCCGCTCCTTGTTCTAACCATATTACGAAAGTCCTTCGCAGCTCGATCCTCAACAGTTTCCGAGGGAAACACCCCGTTTTTCTTTCTTGTGGAGATCATGTAGTTCTGCATGCACGGGTTTTTCTCATAATATGTATAGTGACCGCCGATCTCCATCAGGTCGTTCATTTTATGCACATAATAGGTCTCATCCTTCTCCACGGGATCCTTCATCACAAAGACTGTATTCTTCTTCGGAAACGATTTTTTATGCAGTCTCACCGTGGCAGCGTCCGGAGTCAGCGGAACTCCCTGATGCGCCACGAACCATCCGAGCATCTCCCCGTCTTCAAAATACTGCTTGCAGTCCTCGTATGCATTTTTCCATGTCGCCTCGTCGATCACATATTCGTTTCCCTCCATCTTCAGCTCATGCATCTGGATCGCGCCATATATGTAAACATACTCCTCCTCGTCACTCTTCTGTATGTCCCCCACGAGGAACGCCCCGATCGGACCTCCGCCCGCCTTTGCACACTTTTCACATAACTGCGTAAAAAACGTATCCACATAATCCTCAACATATATCTTTGGGCTGTCACTCACATTTCCAATCTGACGAACATTTTTCGGTAACTGTCTTTCCATTATATATTCCACCTTCCTGATAAAATGTTTTCCCGGCGTCCATAAGAGGATAGCACAAGAAAATAGCTGAATTTATCAGGTGTTGTCAGATAAGTTCGACAATTTCTTTATTCAGGTGCCGTGTACTTTTTCATAGGTGTCAGGTACTTTCTTTAAGCATTTTCAGAAAATTCTCAATTTTCTTTCTCGGCATTTTTGACTCTTCCATGCATCTCTCAACGAACTGATTTCTGATAAGCGGCACATTTTTAACTATTTTAACCGTTGCTATATTTCTCTCCTCAATAAATTCATTCAATATGAATTTTATTCGCTGAAAATCATATTCTGACTTTTCGTCTTCAATATCTATAAATTCCTGATTGTCAAAAATATTATGAAATTCGTAAAATTCTTTTTTGTTTGGGAATCTTTCTTTGATGATCTTAAAAATTTGATCTGAGATACAGTTGTGCTTTTCCGAAAAATACTCACCTGCACTACTGTAAGGATAATCAAGAATATCTGAAACGATATACGCTCTGACCGGATTGTTATGTATGTATCTGATACAACTGATCAAATATGCTTCTGTTTCTATGCAACTGCTATAAAATCGCCCCTGAAAGACATGCCCACATTTTCCATTCTTAACATTATGATATATCGCATAATCAAAATTTAATTCTTTCATATATGCCGAAAGTATTTTCAGATCACATTTTACAATCATATGAATGTGATTTGACATAACACAATAGGCATATATTTCAACACTGTACTTAACGGCCTTTTTCTTCATGACCCCAATATAATATCTTTTATCAGAACCATCCGCCAACATATGCTGCTTGTTGTTTCCTCTTGAAATAACATGATAAACATCCGTACTACTTTTTTGTCTCCTCTGCCTTGGCATAAAACTCCTTTCTACTCTTGTTGTAAATAAACTATTATCGGGATCTGAAAATATATTCTTGGATTAAATTAAGAACTTAAGATTATTACTAAGAATTTTGATATGTTTCAGATATGTATACCATAACATATTTGGATACAAATTGCTATTGTTTATTATTTAACAGGTGCCGTGTACTTTGTACAAAGTACACGGCACCT
>DWVT01000072.1 GCA_019120075.1 Candidatus Mediterraneibacter excrementigallinarum | reverse complement strand
AAGTGTTGGCTTTTTAGACGATTCTAATGGATTGCTTTAGTTAAGAGAGAATACTTTAATACTGTGAAATGATAAAGCAACGTAAGTGTTTTAAATTATTCAAGAAAAAGGCTACTATTATACAGCAGCCTTTTTCGACAATATATTATATAATTATACAACCTCACGGTGAGGTTTTCGCTTTTATATGACAATTATCGTATCGATATTTCAGAATTTACGTCTTCAACCCCATTAATCTGTAGCCGGACAAAGATATCACCCTCGGCAAATTCGGCAAGAGAGTATTCCAATGGTTCAGAAAGGCTTGTCACATCGACAGACCGTACTGTATCATCCTGAACAAGCCATAGCGTTAATGAACTTCCCTTTGGAATATTCCCACAGGTAATATCTGCATGCAGATACTCTTTTTCAGGATCGTGGATTGACATAGTTACCTCTTCTACAAATCCATCGCTGGCGTGACGAAAATCAAGATTCCATACACCATTCACATAGGCATCACGATTATTGGTGATTACACCCATATTCCAGATACGCTCATTCGATGTGACATCTGAATTTACTCCATTTCCAGTTGCCGCGGTCACTATAAAACCTGTCAGGCAGAGCACAGCAAGAACCATACAAATCGTTCCGGCAATGATTAATCCCAGGTGGTGAGTTTTCTTATTTGCCATATTTTCATAAACCTCCTTATTAGTTGTGATTTGTGCGCCGCATTCTTCACAGTATTTGGCACGCAAGGAGATGCGGTGACCGCAGGCGGGGCAGGATCGTTTGATCTCAGGACGCCGCAGGAAGTAAATTAATAATCCAATAAATGGAGTGGCTATGATAATTACTAGGGTCCAAAGTATCGGATCATCCCCGCGTTTTTTGCAGTCCATATAAACCCAAGCAGCAAACGAAGCGGACATTCCTATAGCAAACAGGATAAAACAGAGGAGCAAGATGGGAAGAAGCATGGATAGTCCGCTGAAGCCATCGCTCCGTATATAGAATAGTGTAAAACGTAAGATAAAGAATAGCAGGATCGCAGGAATCAGGACAGCGATCCACAAATGTTTTTTTCTTTTCATCATACCGTTACGTCTCCTTTCTGGATATATACTGTGATTTCCTCTTTTATGTTCGCCCGTCTGATTCCGATAACAGTAAGCAGGATTCCGGCCAGTGCGATATAACCGCAGATCCCTGCCGCAAGGAATGCAAGCCATGGATTACTGATTGTAACGAAGGCTGCCACTCCAAGTAGCAGAAAAATAATCAGGTTTACTGTCATAGGCAGATACCAAAGTGATAATTTCTTTGCAGGGGAAGTTTTCCTCATTGCAGCTTCTCGGCTGTACAGTTCTGCTTTAAGAGAATTGTTTAGTACAGGAGAGGGGATGTCCTGTCTGCTGATTGATTTCCGGATTAGCCTATCCAGCTCTGTATTATCATACTGTTTCTTCATATCCGAGTTCCTCCAGTCTTTTTTTGATCATATTCCGTCCTTTATATAATCTGCTCTTTACCGTTCCGGACGGTTTCTTTATTACTATCGAAATCTGTTCCACTGTTAGTTCCGAAAGGTAATATAAAGTAAGCGGGATACGGAATTTATCCGGTAATGCTTGAACAATTCTGTTTAGTACAGAAAGCAGTTCTTTTTTCATGTAATCTTGCTCAATATTATCGGATGAATACAGATAATTTGTTACATTATCATCCAGATTCTCAGATGGTGCAATAGCATCTCGGCGGGCTTGTTTTCTCCGATCGCTTTTCCAGAGGTTATGGACCAAAGAAAAGAACAGTGCTTTGGGATTAGAATTCCAGTCAAGATTTATGCTGCTTTCCAGTGCTTTTAAAAAAGTTTGCTGATACAGGTCGTCTGCGTCGGTTTTGTCAGCACATAGGCTCAGACAGAATCTGTATATATCAGTGCCGAAAATATCAATACATTTTTCTATTTCTCTTGCATCCAATGTCTCACCTCCATTGCCTTTCACTTAATATTCGTCGTTATAGAGTACGCGGTTCATTTTTTTGAAAAATCTTATTGATTATACTATATGGGTGCACATTATAACAGCAGGAATGCTTGAATAGGTTTTTGGAAATGACATAAAGATAAAAAGAAGCCTGTTAGACAGGCCTCTTGTATGGTATTAGATATTGAGGTTTAGTTAATCTCTTTTACAGAATTTGTAAATCAAAAGATGTACAACGGTATAAGCAGTGATTATGAATATGGATATTGATAAGTATTCCATATTAAAAGCATCATTTCTAACATAGTAATAAATAAGGTATCCCGCACTTATTATCAAGTAAACGAGTAAAAAGGTAAAATATTTTTTTATACTGTTCCGCATACGTTTCCTCTTCTTAAGCTTTTACGATAGTATAGATACAGTTGATTATTGTATACCGTTTTTATGCCAGTATGTTTTTCAGCCCTTTTTTCTTACGTGTTGCAACAGGACACATTTCGCCGTTCTTCATCCGTATAATGAGCTTATTATAATCTACCTCAACAATATTATCTGTATTTACGATATAGGAACGGTGGCATCTGTAAAAGCGGTGATCCAGTTCCTTTGCTATATCATTGAGCTGTCCTGTAAATTCCAGAAGCCTTTGCTGCGCATGAAGAGCAATCTTGTGGATATTATCCGATGTTTCAAAAAAAAGGATTTCTTCATAATCAACCGAAATGGAACGATCCGGCTGTCGGATTAGAAAGCTCTTTCTTTGACCATTTACAAGTGAAATATCCTTTTCCTGTACATTCAGAAGACATTCATGAATCTTCCGTCTTACATCTTCGGTAGTGTTTTTTATAATAAAATCAAGTGGTTCTACTTTGTACTGGAAAGTCAAAAATCCCATCTCGGAATGTGATGTGATAAATATAATATAGCAGCGAGGCTGTATTTTTCTTATTTTTTGTGCAAGAGTCAAACCATTCATGGTGGATTTGAGGTCGATATCAAGGAAAAAAATGCCCATATTTTGGGAACCCTCAATTTTCTTCAGGACTTCATTTGGATCTGAAGTGCCTAAAACTACTTGCATATCCAATGATTCTATCAATATAGTGTCATTAATATATCCGGTAAACAGATCAAGCTGTTTTCTATTATCTTCACAAATGTAAATATCCAACATATTTTATCACTCCCTCCATGGGCTGTATTTATTATAACATATGCAGTAAAGATGACTGAAAAAAATAATATACGCGCCATATGCCATAAAAAACGCTTGGATGAAAACGTATAATATAGAAAAACACGCATTTATGCACAAGTCATCAGATTAAATGATTTCTTTTTTCATTCTAAGACATTGAATAAAATGACCTTCGCGAGTTTCAGTATCCCAGAATATATGGTCATAACCTGACAGAATTTCTCGCGCATTATAAAGGCCAATTCCTCTGTTGCTCCCTTTGGTGGAAATTCCGGCTTTGCGGAATGTTGCGTAAGG
>DWVT01000071.1 GCA_019120075.1 Candidatus Mediterraneibacter excrementigallinarum | reverse complement strand
ACCCTCCCGGAAGAGGGATACGGGTGCCTGCAGATAGTGCAGCATGATGCGTGCCTGCAGGCTTTAAGATTGCATAGCAACGCCGAAGACGCGGCTTGGGAAGGCGCAGGAACTGGCTTCCAGGGAGATAGAGAAAAACGGTATCTTAAACATAACTATAATTTATTTTTGCAAGAGGTATCTGAACCTAAAGACCTTTTACTCAAATTCTGGTATAATAATGAACAGGTATTGAGAATGGTACTCTGTTCATGGAAAGGAGGGTTATGGTTACTGTAACGAAATCAGATTTAATTGCACTTGGATATGGTCCTTCTTTTGCTGCTGACATTATACGTGAGGCTAAAAAGTTAATGGTGGAAAAAGGACATACCTACTATCAGTCAAGAAAGCTGGACAGAGTTCCAAAAGAGGCCGTAGAAGAACTGCTCGGTATCAAACTTCCAGATGAGCAGTAATGACACACTTCTTGCAGAAATGTAAGGAGTAAACTTTATGGCAAAAGATCCAATTAAAAAAGCGGAAAACGGAACCTATTATTTCAGGGCAAACCTGGGCTATGATTCTGTAACCGGAAAGCAGATCCAGAAATACCGCAGCGGCTTTTCTACAAAAAAGGAGGCTCGTACAGAGTATTCCCGATTGGTGCTGGCGGCAGAAGAAGGACTGGCTATGGAAAAGAAACAGCCCTCGTTTAAGCAGTACATTGAGGAAATTTATCTTCCATGGTATAAAACGCAGGTCAAAGAAAGTACCTATAAAAACCGATTAAATACTATTGAAAAGCACTTTAAATTTTTTTACAGGAAAAAGGTTGCTGAAATAGAGCCGATTCATGTACAGGCATGGCAGCTGAAGCTGGCAAAAGAGTACAGTCCAAATTATGTACGGATTATCCAGGGCATGTTGTCGCTCGCTTTTGACCGTGCAATTATCCTTGGTCTTGCTTCAAAAAATCCGTCACGTATGGTCGGCAATATTAAGTCAAAAAAAGTGAAGATAGATTTCTGGACGCTGGATGAATTTCAGAAAGTCATTTCCCTTTTATACAAGGGTGACTACTATGAACATTATTTGTTCATCTGCTTCTGGCTCCTGTTCACAACAGGACTGCGGATCGGAGAGGCTGCTGCATTACAGTGGGATGACATTGATTTTGAAAGCGGAATAATCAGTGTAACCAAAACGCTGTATTACAAATCAATGACGGAATACAAATTTGTGGAACCCAAAACATCTGCCAGTGTCCGAACAGTTGTGCTTGATGATGATACTATCAGGGAATTAAAAGAGTGGAAAGAAGTACAGAAAAAAGTTTTGAAAGACTGTAACTTTGTACTAAGCTACAATGGGATTCCCACCAGCAAGCATACCCTGCCAAGAGCCCTGGAAAAGCTGGCAGGGCTTGCCGGCGTTCACCGAATTAAAATCCATGCTTTACGTCATTCTCATGTTGCACTCTTAATCAGCATGGGGGTGAATCCATTGATCATTAAAGACCGTCTCGGCCACGAAAAAATCCAGACGACTTTAGGGACCTATGGACATCTATATCCTAACAGCAACTTTGAGGTTGCTAAAATGTTAGGCGGAGTTATTAACTTCACACCTGCTACGGAAAGCGTGGCTGATTACACACACAATCAGTTCACCGCTTCTTATCACAGGCAAATGTAAAAATGCAATGATAATGCAATCCAGAGGCACCGGTGCCGGAAAAGCCCGTAAATAAAGGCTTTCTGGCCCACCGCCGACTATTCAAACTCTATCGTCCCCGGCGGCTTACTCGTCAGGTCATAGAATACCCTGTTAACCCCCCGGACTTCATTTATGATCCTGCTCATCACCTTATTGAGCACCTCGTACGGAATCTCCGCCGCCTCGGCTGTCATGAAGTCAACCGTCTTCACGGCTCTCAGCGCTACCGCGTAGTCATAAGTTCTTTCATCTCCCATAACTCCGACGGAACGCATATTTGTCAGTGCTGCGAAATACTGGTTGATATCCTGATCCAGCCCCGCATTCGCGATCTCTTCACGGTAGATCGCGTCCGCTTCCTGTACGATCTTCACTTTCTCAGCAGTCACCTCACCGATGATGCGGATTCCGAGTCCCGGTCCCGGGAACGGCTGACGGAACACCAGCTCTTTGGGGATTCCCAGCTCCAGTCCTGCCTTGCGCACCTCGTCTTTGAAGAGGTCACGCAGCGGCTCGATGATATCCTTGAAATCCACGTTCTCCGGAAGCCCTCCGACATTGTGGTGAGACTTGATCACAGCGGACTCTCCGCCCAGACCACTCTCTACAACATCCGGATAGATGGTTCCCTGTGCCAGGAAGTCTACGGTTCCGATCTTCTTCGCCTCTTCCTCGAACACGCGGATGAATTCCTCGCCGATGATCTTACGTTTTGTCTCCGGATCTGACACTCCGGCAAGTTTTTTATAATATCTCTCCTGCGCGTTCACGCGGACAAAGTTCAGGTCGAAATTTCCCTTTGGTCCGAAGACAGCTTCCACCTCGTCGCCCTCGTCTTTACGGAGAAGACCATGATCGACAAACACACAGGTCAGCTGGTTTCCGATCGCTCTGGAAAGCAGGCCTGCTGCCACAGAGGAATCCACACCGCCGGATAATGCAAGCAGCACTTTGCCGTCTCCCACTTTCTCGCGGATCGCCTTGATCGAGTTTTCCACGAATGCATCCATTCTCCAGTCGCCGGCGCATCCGCACACATTTTTGACGAAATTATTGATCATTTTCGTGCCTTCAGCAGTATGGAGCACCTCCGGATGGAACTGGATCGCATACAGCTTCTCCGCCTCGTTTTCCGCCGCAGCCACCGGACAGTCTGCCGTGTGCGCGGTGATCTCGAATCCGGGAGCCACCTGTGCGATATAGTCAAAATGGCTCATCCAGCAGATCGTCGGCGTAGACACGTTTTCGAATACCTTGGATGAAGTCTTATCGATCAGGACTTCTGTCTTGCCATACTCTCTGACGTCGGCCTTTTTCACCTCGCCGCCGAGCACATGCATCATAAGCTGTGCACCGTAGCACAGACCCAGCACCGGGATTCCCAGCTTGAACAGCTCGTCCGTGTAAGTCGGCGAATCCGGCAGATAGCAGCTGTTCGGTCCGCCCGTCAGGATAATTCCCTTCGGGTTCATTTCCTTAATCTTCTCAATCTCCGTCTTGTAAGAATAGATCTCACAGTAAACATTACATTCCCTGACCCGTCTTGCGACAAGCTGATTGTACTGTCCGCCGAAGTCAAGGACGATCACTAATTCGTTCTTCAAGGTTATCCTCCTGTGAAACACGGCCGCGCGGACCGCTTATTTTTATATTTCTTCTATTATAGATGAGCCGCACACGTTTTACAACAACTAAATTCCCGGGCACGCAGCGCGCCGGGAATTTTCCTATTTTCATCCTGCCTGTCTAAGCAGCATACTTTGCAATTTGTTTCTGAAGTTCTTCGCAGTCATCCGAATACATTTTAAGTTCCATGACACTGTTAAGTCCAAGATGCATAATTCCAAGCAAAGATTTCGCATCTACCACAACACGTCCTTTTCTCATATCCATATCGAACTCATATTTGGAGACAGTGTTCACAAAATCACGGATCTCTTCCGGATGTTTAAATGTGATCTTCATTTCGCTCATTATTCATCTCACCTCTCTTTACACAGATATGTTTCAGATTGACCTGCGCATCCTGCAGGTTATCGTAAGCATACCATAATTCTCCAATATGAAAAGGGAGAAATTTCTAAAAAAGGTAGAATTTTTTAATGAGCTGACTTGCGGTATTCTGTCGGGAGCATCCCGGTCTCCTCCTTGAAGACCCTGCTCATATATTTTGCATCCGCATAGCCGGTCAGTTCCGCGATCTGATTCAGCTTCAGCCTTGTCCCTATAAGAAGCCCTTTGATGCGGTCCATGCGGTATTTTCTGACCGTCTCCTTGAATCCGGCGCCTGTCTCCTTCTTAAACTGTGTACTCAGATATTCCTCCGAGACAAACAGTCTCTCGGCGATCTCATCCAGTGTGATCCCCTGGTCATAATACTTTCTGACCAGCTGCACGGCTTTCCGTACAAGAGGACTTAATCCCTCATCGCTTTTTTCCTCAAACGCATCAAAATTCAGGACCTGAAAAAATCTGTCCGTGGCATTCCGTATTTCCATCCAGCTCATAGCGGATGCGATCTCCTGCATACAGCGCTGCACGTCCACCTCCGATTCGATTTCCCGCTGCATTTTAAACGTATTCAGCACAGCCATATCGAACCGGATCAGGCATTCCTTCATATCAGCCGGTCTGTATGGTTTCCTGCGGAGAAGATCATACAGCCGGTAATAACATTTCTTGATCTCCTCCCCGCGCTTTGCCGTCACTGCCCTGCGGACCTGGCCTTCCAGCTCTGCCGGATATTTGAGCGGCATAGTCTCCATACATTGGATCTCTTCCTGGCAGATCAGATCCCCACGGTCAAACAGCAGGTTCCAGTCGCGCATCTCCCGCATCTTTCTCAGCACATCCAGCAGTTCCAGAAGATGCTTCATTTCAGCCCAGAGGCATACCGCAACGCCTTCCAGTCCAGCACACAGTCTCGGCACAACCTCCTTCCGGAAATACTCCCGCTCCATTACCGGATCTTCCATGCGGCAGAGGACCACCAGCAGGAGATTCCACGCACCGGCCTCCAGCATGCCGGAGACCGTCCCGTCCCCCGCACATCCGGCCTCTTCCAGAATCCTTTTTGCCTTTTCTTTCTGTGCCTCATATCCGCTGCCAAGCCAGAGCGCAAACACTGCTCCCGGATCCTTCACCGTAAATCCCAGTTTCTTTCTGGTCATCTCATGAAAATCTTCATCCGGCTGCAGCTGCCCATTGATACAGCTCATAAAAATATTTTCTGCTTTGAGGATTGACGCCTCCGTCCGCTCTTCCCGCAGCTTTTCTTCAATATGCCCCGCTGTTCTTCTCAGTTCTTCCTGTCTGAGAGGCTTCACAAGATATCCGTCCACCCCAAGCTCTATGGCCTGTCTCGCCTGCTGAAAATCCTCTTTTTCAGCAAGGACGATCACTTTTACATCAATCTTCCGGTCACGCAGTTTTCTCAGCATCGAAAATCCGTCCATCCCCGCCATCTCCGCCTCTGTGATGACAAGCTCCGGATGCACCGCGCAGACCATCTCATACCCTGCTGCTCCGTCAGATGCCGTTCCAACAACCTCATATTCCGGATTTATCTTCTGTAGTATCCCGCTTATCTCTTCCCTGTCCTGCACGCTGTTCAAAACTGCCGCTATCCTCATCCGCCGTCTCCCTTCTGAATCACCTGCAATTTCATACAGTATAGCACATCCGGACCGGTTATGGGAATTGATGCCCTGATATATTCAGATCCTCCTGTTCCTTTTCAAACATCTGCAATTTATCTGTCTGTCTAAGTTCTTTTACCAGCTCTGCCTACCCGGAGATATTTCCAAGCAGAAGAGCTTCCGCGGTCAGTACAGCCAGGAAAATGCCGTTCCATATTGTAAACCTGACCATGTATACGCCTTTTTTATCCGGATACTCCTTTGCAAAGAATTTAAACGATATCAGGCTTGCCAGAGACGCGATCAGAGTCCCCAGCCCTCCCACATTGACTCCCGTAAGGAGCGCTGACAGATTACTGCTGAACCCTGACAGCAGGATCGCAGCCGGCACATTGCTGATGATCTGGCTTGTAAGTATCCCCATCAACAGTTCCTTTCCATCAACAACCGAGACAAGGAAGCCGCTGATCTCCGGGATCCGCTTCATATTACCGATAAATATAAAGAAGCATAAAAATGTCAGCAGAAGAAAATAATCTACGGACAGATACAGCTTTCGATTTACCACCAGCACAACGCATATCACACAGATCAGCACAGGCTGGTACGGAAGGACCCTGAACACCACCAGCAGACACAGCATCAACAGGAACAGAAACGGGATCATCTTCCGAAAGATCTTCCCTTTCTGAACCTCATTTTCTTCTCCCCCCGCCACATCCAGCAGCGGCTCGTCCCTCTGAATCAGCACTGCTGCCATAAGCATCACAAACGCCAGTCCCGCATAGGGAAGAACAGCCTGCAAAAATTCCCCTGCCGTAAAATCCGCGATGGAATACAAATACAGGTTCTGCGGGTTCCCGATCGGTGTTGCCATGCTCCCCAGGTTTGCCGCTATCGTCTCCAGCACCACCAGCTTAAGAACACTTTCTACTCTTCCGCTCATGCGGAATACGATAAGCGTGAATGGGACAAAGGTGATCAGCGCCACATCGTTCGTGATCACCATACTGCTGAAAAAGCAGAGCATCACCAGAATCGCCGAGAGTCCTCTGATACTCCCTGCCCCTCTCAGCAGAAAATGTCCCAGCATACTGAATATCCCCAGCGACTGAAATCCGCCGACAATGATCATCAGACAGAACAGAAGCGCGATCGTCCGGTAATCAGGATAACTCAGATACATTCGGTCAGGATGCACCGCAAACGCAGACAGTACAGCCAGCAGAAACGAAATACAGAAAACCGTTTCATTTTTAAATATCATCTTCAGTAACTTCATATTATATTAATCTCCATTCTGCCGCCTCCGGCGGCCTGCCGGTCAGAATTCCTCCGGCTGAACAAACAGACCTATTATAGCTCTCCTGTCCGGGCGGCGCAACTGGAATATGATATAAATGATATCAGTTCGTTTCAAATAATGCAGCAGCCGGCCCGTCTCAGATTCCTCTAAAAAAGCGGAAGCTGCTGCACAGCCTCTGTACAGTCTGCTTCCACTTTCCATTTTCCCGTTTTACCCATGCTGATGAAGATACTTCTCTCGCTCATGTGCAAAATTTAAAATGAATTCACTCCTTCTGCTGTAAGATCCATTTCGCATGCCGTGTTTTTCCTTCTGCAGCCACTAATCCTTCTTTCTTCATTGCCTGTAGTAAATTAGATACTTTTTTTGACTTCTGCCCCTCATCCAAAACCTCCGGCAATGCATTTTCCAGTACTTCCATTATTTCCCGTTTACTTGCTTCTCCCATTGCCTCTAATGCTTTCACAATTAACTGCTTACAAATGTCATCCTCCAAGCCTCTATTGCGAATATAAGCCGCCTTTTGCCCTACAATATCTGCAACCTTAAAAGAGACAAAAATATTAGGATATCTGCCTTCTACCAGTCCCTGTCTTTTCAGCAGCTTAAAACTCTCTTTTGAGATTACTTCTTGCTTTTGTACTTTGTCCAAAAGAAATACCATTCTCATATTTAATTCTGTGTCCGCATGCAGGAGCTGAGTATAATTTTTGTCCAGGATTTTTCCATAAACCGTAACCCTTACCCTATTCGCAATGCTTAAATCATATGTTGGCAATGGAAAACATTTATCCCTCTGTATCTGATACATCATTGGAATCCCCATTGAATTTGTATCAATCATATACAAATTAACCATTGCATTACATAAAAACACATTTCTATAATATGGCGGTTTATATCCCGGTTCCAAAGCTGTCTCTATTGTCTCAGGTATAAATGCCCCTTCGTTGATAAAAACCAGCTTGTCTTCAAATTCCTCTACATTAATTTTTCCTCTCATGCGATAGTCTTGGTGTGCAATACAGTTATTTATAATCTCTTTAATCAGCTCGGGCTCATACTGATTTACTTCGTCTGGAAACAACGTCTGCTGCCCTGCTATATATCGATATTTTTCATTTCGTATTTTATTGTAGACTTTATCAACAGCAAGCAGCATCGGCATGTCAAAATGTTCATATGCTTTAACTGAATTATCCGCATTATAAAGCGTCCATGTTATTCTCGGAATAAAGCCATCGAAAAAATAAGCCGATTCACTTTTCCCAAGTAAAAGTAAGGCCGTCCTTGTTATTTTCCCTTTAATCGTAATTCCTGCTTTATTTAGTACTTCCACATCCGATAACTTGCTTAAAATCTCCTGAGCTTTTCCCCTATCGCTCTGTCGTTTTGAAAATAGCTCTCTCGCTTTTTTTACTGCAGCCGGATCCAAGTCTTCCACTGATGCTTCTTTGACAATCTCTTTAGACCAATCCATTCCAATCTGACTTCTGATCAAATCAACTTTATTTCATTGGGAGCGGACATAATGATTCATGCTCCCTCGCATAAGCAGCGCCCTGCCATGTTGTAGGAATGCCTCTGATTGCCGGAGGGATCTGAAATGCTATAATCCGACATTTATGCATACTCAATTCATAAATTTCCAAAAATGTCAACCGTTCATTAGTTCCATTTACAAGTTCCTTTTTCAGACTCTGCAGCCCACCTTGTTTTCTGAATTCTGTCCCTGTAAATTTCTTGTCATTAGAAATGCCGAACACCAGCCACGCTTCCTGAAAGCCACGGATATTTGCTTCATTGCTAAGCGCAGAAAAATATTTGCCAATATCATTAAATGAATAGTTTGTTTTCGCTTCTTTAAATTCAACGACTTCACTTTCAAACGACTCTAACATTTGCATAATTTTTTCTTTCAACTGAATATCTGTATAAATCATATACTTTTGTCCTCTCCAATTATCTGCACATTCCTTTGGTACTTTCTTGCTATAGCTAATTCTATGACTAAACAATGACTTTCTATGACTAATTCTATAACTTTTTATGACTAATCCTATAGCTAAGCAGCAACTTTCTAAAGCTAATTCTATCTGATTTATAGTTCAAACACAAGAATATATAAAAAATAGGCTTCGCCTATTCAACTCCCCTGCCCCTCAATCATGAGGGGATAGGGGGTTTTCTTTTGTTACTTTTTCTTGCATAATAGACTTATGAATATCTTACAAAGAATCTTTGCAGACCATTATGAAGAAATTAAATATACTCTTCATCCCAGAGAGACTGAGATGGAAAATATCAATAAGATGATCAACTGTGGTGATCCTTCTTTTGGCGGTGCCATGTACAATTGTCCGCACTGCGGGAACTTCAAATTCGTTCCTTTCCGCTGTCACAGCCGTTTTTGCCCTTCATGTGGCAACAAATATGCTATGGAACGCACCACCAGTATGTCTTTCAAACTCGTTAGTGTCCAACACCGCCATTGCGTTTTTACCATTGATGAAAATCTCCGCAGCTTCTTCCTTCAGGACCGATCTCTCCTGAACTGTCTCTTTCATTCCGTCTCCAGTGTAATATCAAGGATGTTTTTCAATCTAAACCATGCCAAAAATTTTACTCCCGGCTACATCATGGTTCTCCATACTTTTGGCAGGGATCTCAAATGGAATCCGCACATCCACTGCCTCCTTTCCGAAGGCGCTTACAGTAATGACGGCTTCTGGCGCCATGTAAAACATTTTAACTACAACTATCTGCGAAATGCTTTCCGCACAGCTCT
>DWVT01000070.1 GCA_019120075.1 Candidatus Mediterraneibacter excrementigallinarum | reverse complement strand
AATATCTTTATTAAAGTACGCCAAAAAACGGAAGTAAGCCACAGTACAAGTGAGATTACTTCCGTTTTCCCCTTAGATTAAGCGAGGGAGTCGCTCTGTCATCTAATTTGACAATTTTGCGACACCCTCTCTTGAAAACTATATTGCCTTATCAATAATTATCATGATCCTCCTCAAACGGATCCTCATAATCTTCCTCATCGTCTTCGTAATCGTCCCCGCCCCGGGATACGATTGCCAGGATCAGTGAGATCACTGCAAGTACTGCTCCGACAACAGCACCGACCAGAATCTGCATGTCATCACCTCTGCGAAGGAAGGCGAATACCGCACTTGCGAGATAGAAGAGCATCGGCAGGAGGAAAGCGAAGATCGTGTTTTTCTTCTGCATGATGAGGTACAGCAGAGCGGAAACAAGCATACAGAGCGCGATTATGATATAAGTCATTCCGGCAGTGGAGCCGTCTCCGGAGGAGACGCTGCTGAGTCCTGTCACAAATCCTCTGTAAATGAAGAACAGGAACCCTGCCAGTGAGAGAATTCCGAGTATGATGCGGAACGCGCGGAATCTCGGCGCTGCTTCATCATATTCATCGTAGTCGTCATAATCATCCTCGTCGTAGTCGTCATACTCCTCGACTTTTGTCTTCGGTTTTTTGCGGGAAACTTCTTCCTCCGCTTTTGCAACAGGTTTTTTACGGGAAGTTTCTTCCTCATCCTTTTTCTTCAGTTTCTTTACCGTAGAAATATCTTCCACTTCTTTTGTCTTGTCGGCAACTGCTTTTTTCTTCTTTACCGGTTTCTTTTCCGGATCAGCAGCAAGCATCTCTTCATAACCTTTACGCGCTGCTTTCTCATGTTTTGCGCGAACCTTTTCAGAAGGGATGTTTCCATATTTCTGTTCTTCCTCTGCCTCTTCTCTGCGAACCGGACGTTTTTTCATCGGCTTCTTCGCCGTGTGTTCGTCCGGAGCTTCTGTTCTGGACTTTACGGGATGCTCCGCCGGTCTTTTTGGCTTTTCGCCGGACGGCCTGCGTCTGCCTTCGGGTCTCTCGCCGGACGGTCTGCGTCTGCCTTCAGCTTTCTCCCCTGAAACTGAAGCGGCCTCACCGTCATGCTCTCTGACCGGACGTTTTTTTACCGGCTTTCCAGCGGAATCAGATGGCCTTTCCTCATGGTGCTTTTTCGGAGCTGTCTTCTCCGCGGAAGCTTTTTTCGGAGCTGCCTTCGGAGCTGTTCCGGGCTCTGCCTTCTTCTGTGGTGCTGCGGCCTTCGGCTCTGCCGGTTTTACGGGTGCAGCCGGCTTTTCAGAAGCTGCTTTTGCAGCCTGTTCCGCCGCTTTCTTTGCAGCCATTTTTTTTGCGCGCTGCTTGTCAAGATTCCACTGTTTTTTACAGTCACGGCAGATCGCATATTCATTAAAGATTGGATCACCGTTTTCGCTGGTGCCAATCTGCTTCTTCTGCAATTCGACGTCTTTTCCACATATTGGACACTTCATGATTATGTACTCCTCTCTTTGACATGGACAAAATTTACAACAAACCCATTATATCATTTTGCGACAATAAGGACAATGGAAAAATGCAACATAAAAACGAAAAACGTCGAAAAAAGAAAAGCAAAGTGACAGGAATCACCGCCGCCTGTATAAGGCCCTGATGTGCCGCAGGATACCGGGTTTATACGGTATGTCAGGACGATTTACAGACGGCGGCAAAAAGGTCCCCTCAGTCCGAACTGTCCGGCGTTTCGCTTTTTGATACGGCCGGACGCGGAAGGTAGTGGTACAGCTCTTCGTATGAATCCAGCTCATCCTGTGATACCGGAAGAGACGGGATGAGACCGGTACAGTCCATTGCGGAGGCAGCGTTGGAAAGATAGTCATAATCATCGATCAGCTGCCGGTTTGTCTTTTTCTTCAAATTTCTCACCTCCGGATCAGTATTTCCTGTTTGGACAAATCATATTCTGGTGTTATAATGATGAAGGCGTAAAAAAGGTTTTTGGCGCCTATGATAAAAGATACAGGAGGACTCTGATTTTATGAAATTTATTGCAGATACACATTCTCATACGCTGGCAAGCGGACATGCCTACAGTACGATCACGGAGATGGCCGCGGAGGCGGCGAGAAAAGGACTTGAGGTGCTTGCCCTGACAGAACATGCGCCGGAGATGCCGGGGACATGCGGTCTGTACTATTTTCAGAATCTGGATGTAGTTCCCAGGATGCAGCAGGGAATCCGGCTTTTAATGGGAGCGGAGGTAAATATCATGGATCCGGACGGGAATATCGACCTGCCGGAGAAGACATGCAGGGATCTTGACATTGTGGTGGCGAGCATTCATCTGCCCTGCTATGGAAAGGGGCATTCGGAAGCGGAGAATACCAGGGCATATGTGGAGACGATGAAAAAGCCGTATGTCAATATCATAGGACACCCGGACGACGGGAGATTTCCCATTGACTATGAAGTGCTTGTAAAAACCGCGAAGGAGACGGGAACACTTCTGGAACTGAACAACTCTTCACTGCGTCCCCAGAGCAGCAGAGAGGGAACAAGGGAAAATATGCTTACAATGCTGGAGCTGTGCAAACAGTATGAGGTTCCGGTCACAACAGGAAGTGACGCCCATGTCAACATCGATGCAGGAAATTTTGCAAACGTGATGAAAGTGCTGGAGGAGAGCAGGTTCCCGGAGGAGCTTGTGGCGACTTTGAACATGGAACTGCTCAGAAAGTATATCCCTTCTCTGAATGCACCTGTGGTGCGGTAACACACGGCACGAGAGCACCGGTTTTTCAGCGGAAGAGGACGATTTTGAGAGGTGCGGAGAGAGTTTGTGCGAGAGCAGATGAAAAAACTGTGGACTTTAAGAATTTAATGTGCTAAAATGTAATGGCAGCTTAAAAGTCAATGAAGGAGTCTGAATCACCATGAGTAAAAAAATCAGGACAGAAGCAGTGGACTATCTGTTTCGTGCTATTCTCAGTCTGGAAAATAAAGAGGAATGCTATACATTTTTTGAAGATATCTGTACGATCAACGAACTTCTCTCCCTGTCACAGCGGTTTGAAGTGGCAAGGATGCTCAGAGAGCAGAAGACTTATCTGGAGATTGCAGATAAGACAGGAGCGTCCACCGCGACGATCAGCCGTGTGAACCGTTCGCTGAATTATGGGAACGATGGTTATGACATGGTCTTTGAGAGATTAAACAAAGAGGATGAAGCGCAGTAATATGTGAAATGAGCCAGATCCGTTCGGAATCTGGCTCAAGTAATCTTTTTCAGAGATCAGTTTTTTTCTTTTTTGTTTTCCTTTTTCTTTTCTTCCAGTTCGTCGATCAGTTTTTCGATCATCTCTTTTTTGAGATAGACATCAAAACACAGACTGCATATGAAAGCAAAGAGTTTTAACTCGTCTCTCTCTTCTCCGTCCGGAAGATCGGAGAAAGCCGACATGGATTTTTCGTAAGCGGTCTTTACAGTCTCTTTGAGCGGCTCCACACGGTCCTGCTCTATTTCACAGATCTCTCTGTATATGGATGCGAGATCCATGGAGGACTCTCCGGAGAAGTATTTTTCCGTCAGAGGTTTCAGCACTGTCTCAATATCCTTGATAGAAAGGATGTTTTTGAAGTAGTAGATGAAGATGAGGATCAGCACATGTTCCCTGGAATACTTCTTTTTTACAGGCGGGGGAAGAAGATGATTTTTTGCATAATTGTTGATCATCGTCTTGGTCAGGATCTTGTCGTCCTCATATCGCTTTGTGGAGGCGAGCTGTTCGTCCATAAAGGTAGTGACCTGATCCATGTAAAGATTGATGTTCGGTATTTCTTCCGCTCTGATATAATCAATGTTGGTCAGACTGTCAAGAATGCTGTTCAATATATCATTTGTATCTATTTTCATATCATTATCACCCCAATATGGTCATTATATAGTAATAAAAACCAGATGACAAGCGTTTGCTCAACGTTTTTTAAAATATTCCCTGACAAGTTTTGCCACAGTCCCGGAGAGCAGGAACAGTGCGATCAGGTTCGGGATGGACATCAGTCCGTTGAAGGTTTCCGCCACGCTCCAGAGGAGTCCAAGATCTGCCGTTGCTCCGATGATGGCAACGAGCGCGTACACGACCATGAACGGCCGGTTGATCCAGGATCCGAAGAGAAATTCGATACAGCGCGTCCCGTAAAGTCCCCATCCAAGGATCGTGGTAAAGGCAAAGCAGCAGAGTGCCACCGCGGTGAAAATGGAAACCCAGTTTCCGTATGTGTATGTAAATCCGGTGATCGTCAGCTCCGCTCCCGCATCGACGCCGTAGTTGACCGGGATCCCGCTGCAGAGGATGACCAGGGCAGTCATGGTACAGATGATGATGGTGTCCATGAACACCTCGAAGATTCCGAAGAAGCCCTGCTTGACCGGGGAATCTGTGTCAGCGGTGGCGTGGGCGATGGAACCTGTTCCCAGCCCGGCCTCGTTGGAGAAGATCCCTCTTGCAACTCCTTTCTGCATGCTCAGGAAAAAGCTTCCGACCACGCCTCCCGTGACGGAGGAGGGAGTGAAGGCTCCTTTGAAGATGGAGGCAAATACGGCGGGGACGTTCTCTATGTTCAGTACGATGACTCCCAGAGCCAGGATCACATAGAGAAGGGCCATGAACGGCACGAGCATCTCTGCAACTCGCCCGATCCTTTTGATACCGCCCAGAAGGATCATGGCGATCAGCACCGTGATGACGATCCCGATGATCAGACTGGAAGCCGGCACCGTGGACGGACTGATCACATGGAAATTGAGGAGCGCCGTATTGATGGCGGAGGTGATGGTATTGACCTGTGTGGCGTTCCCCGTGCCGAATACGGTGAGCACGCCGAGCAGGGCAAATACATAAGCCATCCAGCGCCATTTCGGTCCGAGTCCGTTTTTGATATAGTACATGGGACCGCCGACCCAGTCGCCGTGTTTGTTTTTCTCTCGGAAATGTACCGCGAGCGTTACCTCGGAAAATTTGGTGCACATTCCGAGAAGAGCGGAGATCCACATCCAGAAGACCGCGCCCGGACCGCCGATGGCGATGGCGCCTGCTACGCCGGCGATATTTCCGGTGCCCACGGTCGCCGCAAGCGCGGTACAGACCGCCTGGAAGGGCGTGATGGATCCCTCGGCTGCCTCTTTTTTATGGAAGAGAGGTCCGAGGGTCATCTTGAAAGTATATCCGAATTTCCGGAACTGAATGAAGCGCGTGCGGAAGCTGAGCAGCAGTCCCACACCGATGATGCAGACCATGGCAGGGACACCCCAGACAAATCCGTTGACAGCGCTGTTGATCTGTTCGATTGTTTTCAGCATAAGATTGATTCCTTTCTATTATTATTACTTTTACTTCGTCTCAGCAGATAAAAAGCGTCAGTCCAGACGCCAACTTTTCTATATTACCACAAAACGGGAGAAAATGACAAAAAATTTACGGAAGTTCAGTTGACAATCGGGAAGGGGTATCTGATAATGATAGGTATTGAAAAGAACAGGAGAGAGTTATGAGCATATACGATACATTAAATGAACCACAGAAAGAGGCGGTGTTCCACACGGAGGGTCCGCTGCTCATCCTGGCGGGAGCGGGATCGGGAAAGACCAGGGTGCTGACGCACCGTATCGCCTGTCTGATCGATGAGAAGGGGGTGAATCCCTGGAATATCCTTGCGATCACATTTACAAACAAAGCGGCCGGAGAGATGAGACAGAGAGTGGATTCTCTGGTGAACTTCGGGGCGGAGAGTATCTGGGTGAGCACATTTCATTCCATGTGCGTCCGGATCCTGAGAAGGTTTATCGAGCGGCTGGGATATGATAACCGGTTTACGATCTATGATACGGATGATCAGAAGACGCTGATGCGGGAAGTATGCCGCAAGGTGGATATCGATACAAAAGTGTTCAAGGAGAGAAGCCTTCTTTCCACGATTTCCTCGGCAAAGAACGAGATGATCATGCCCGATGAGTTCGAACTGAACGCAGGCGGGGATTTCGGCAGACAGAAGATCGCAAAGGTTTACCGGGAGTACGAGGCGCAGTTAAAGTCAAACAATGCGCTGGATTTTGATGATCTTCTCGTAAAGACCGTGCAGCTTCTGGAAACACAGCCGGATGTGCTGGAGTATTATCAGGAGCGTTTCCGCTATATCATGGTGGACGAGTATCAGGATACGAACACAGTACAGTTCCGTCTGGTCAGCCTGCTTGCCGGAAAATACAAGAATCTGTGCGTGGTGGGTGACGACGACCAGTCCATCTATAAATTCCGTGGAGCAAATATCCGCAATATCCTGGACTTTGAACATGAATTTCCGGACGCCCGGGTTATCAAGCTGGAGCAGAATTACCGGTCCACAGGAAACATCCTGAACGCGGCAAACGGCGTGATCAGCCACAATAAGGGGCGCAAGGAGAAGACACTGTGGACAGACAACGGGGAGGGGGATAAAGTTCATCTGAGGCAGTTTGACACCGCCTATGATGAAGCGGAATTTATCGCCGAGGATATCAGACGTGAAGTCCGGGAGGGGGCGTCCTATAACGACAACGCTGTCCTCTACCGAACCAATGCTCAGTCCCGTCTTTTTGAGGAGAAGTTTATTGCCATGAATATTCCATACAAGATCGTGGGCGGAATCAACTTCTATGCGCGGAGAGAGATCAAGGATCTTCTCGCATACCTGAAGACAGTGGACAACGGGCAGGATGATCTTGCTGTGCGGAGGATCATCAATGTCCCCAAGCGCGGGATCGGCCTTACCACCATCAACCGGATCCAGGAATCTGCAACGGAGCGGGGAATCGGGTTCTATGAGGCGCTTCTGGCTCCGGAGATGATCCCGGGAGTGGGGAGGAGCGCTTCCAAACTGGACTCTTTTGCCGCTCTGATCGAGTATTTTAAGGGAAGACTGGGGCAGGAGAGCATCACGGATCTTCTGAGAGAGATCATTGAGAAGACCGGGTATATCGAGAGCCTTGAGGCGGAAGACAAGGTGGAGGCGGAGTCCAGGATCGAGAACATCGATGAGCTGCTCAACAAAGCCGCTGCATATGAAGAAGACTGCCAGGACAGAGGCGAAGAGCCGAACTTAAGCGGTTTCCTTGAGGAAGTGGCTCTGGTCGCGGACATTGACAGTCTGGAGGAGGATCAGGATTATGTAGTTCTTATGACACTGCACAGCGCAAAAGGACTTGAGTTCCCTCATGTTTATCTTGCAGGGATGGAGGACGGTCTCTTCCCGAGTTACATGACCATCACATCCGATGACAATGAGGATCTGGAAGAGGAGAGACGGCTCTGTTATGTTGGGATCACCCGGGCCGAGAGGGAACTGACCCTGACCTGTGCGAGAAGGAGAATGGTCCGGGGAGAGACTCAGTACAATAAGCTGTCCCGTTTCGTGAAAGAAATCCCGATGGAACTGATCGATACCGGGAATAAAAAAATAGAGAAAGAAACAGAAATCCCTGTTCAGAATACATATTCTCATGCAAAGCAGGCGTTTCGGGCGCAGCCCTTTGCAGCGCAGTTAGGCGGTTATGGTTCCGGCAGGGCGTCCGGCACGTCAGGAACGGCCGGAAGTACTGGAAAGGGAGCCGGAAAGCAGCCGTTTTCCGCTCTGCAGAAGGGCAGTCAGCTCACTGCGGGAAAAGGAGGGAAACTTTCCTACGGAGTTGGCGACCGTGTACGGCATGTGAAGTTTGGCGAAGGCACTGTACTGGAGATCAAAGAGGGCGGCCGGGACTACGAAGTGACCGTTCAATTCGACAGTGCGGGAGTGCGCAAGATGTTCGCCATGTTTGCAAAACTGGTGAAAGTTTCATAAGAGTTCTTTCTTAAGATTTTGGCATAAATTAGTAGTAATCTGAAAATGATAGTGGTATAATAACAGAAAGTAACCACCGCCCGAGGGGTGGGGAAAGGACGTGTAGATATGAACAAAAAAATAGAAGACATGATCGCTGAATCTAAACTGACAGAACTTCTGCATAGGAACGAAGCAGAGAAGCAGAAAAATACTGTGATCTGGATCCTCGCTATCATCGGAGCAGTGGCAGCAGT
>DWVT01000069.1 GCA_019120075.1 Candidatus Mediterraneibacter excrementigallinarum | reverse complement strand
ACGCTCCCGCGAAGGAGCGACTTTTTCGTATTTTATACGTCTTTTTCTTTAGCAATTTCAATCCACGCTCCCGCGAAGGAGCGACGGTAAAGATTTTCATTGCTTTTATATTTTGCTGTTATTTCAATCCACGCTCCCGCGAAGGAGCGACTTTATACATATCATCCCACAAACGATAATGTAAAATTTCAATCCACGCTCCCGCGAAGGAGCGACGTATGCCGAGCAATCTCTTTTCCGGTCACGTCCATATATTTCAATCCACGCTCCCGCGAAGGAGCGACAGCAATTTCAGCCAAAAATCCTCTTCTACTTTCAGCTAAAATCAACAATTTTTCAAATTATAAATGCTATTTTACCTTTTACAAATTTACTATTCCTTGTAAAATGCGCTTTATTTGTGCATTTTTTCTGGTGCGAATCCCCCGGTATTTTCATGTCTGCTTCGTATTCGCACCCAACTTCAGCAGCGTTCAAACACTTCTGTCATAATATCAGCGTATCATCAACCGCAATTCCTCTGTCAACTCCCATGTGTTCTACTTTTGTCTGATATTTATTCCCCAGGTAATAAAACCTGAGGCTGTCAACGCTCTCATCAATGATATCTTCCAATATAGCTTTCAGAGTAATACACTGCGCATTATCCAGAATGCATTCAAACACCGAATTCTGCACCCTTCTTCCATAATTGGTGCATTGTTTTGCAACTTTCCGCAATCGCTTTCGTCCCGCGGCAGTCTCTGTATTTACATCATATGTGATCAATACAAGCATATCCCCACCTCACTTCCAAAGGAATACAGGATATCCATCCAGATCTCCTCTTAAATATCTCGCAAGAAGCATTGCCTGAACATACGGAACCATTCCCCACTCCACTTTTTCTTTCAGATATGGATGCGTAATAGTTTCTTTTTTCTTGTTCTGCCATTCCGTCAGTACCTTTTTCCGCAGTTCATCGTCCATAAGTACCGCGCCGTTTTCTTTTACAGAAAAATTTTTCCCACTGATGATCTTCTTATTGATCAATGTCAGAACAAAGCGGTCAGCAAGGATTGCTCTGAGTTCCTCTATCATATCCAAAGACAGCGAAGCTCTGCCAGGTCGATCCGTGTGAAGATATCCACCATACGGATCAAGCCCTACACTTTCCAGAGCCGAAGTAATACTGTTTGTCAGCAAAGTGTATACAAAAGACAGCAGTGCATTCACATTATCAAGAGGCGGACGTTTATTTCGCCCTCTGAACACAAAATCCTTTTTCTGCTGAAGGATCAGTTCATCAAAGACACCGAAATAAATGCTGGCTGCCTCTCCTTCATATCCTCTGAGCTGCTCCTTCGATTCTGCATTCTGAATCCTTCCCAGAGCGTCCTTCAAAAATGCAGACGCTTCTTTCACCCGTTCTGTATCAATCTGCAGAGCATGGTCTCTCACAGCTCGTTCCAGAACCCATCTGGAATTATATACCTTTCCAAGTATGCAGTTTTTTGCAATATCAAGGCTGACTTTATCATCATTTTTGCTTGCATACTGTTGTTCTCTTAAGATCACGTTTCCTTTCACTCTTCCAGAGACACGTGCCAGGAATTTGCCCTGTGGCGTAAGGTAGCACAGAGAAATATTCCGTTCCGCACATGCTCCCATCAGCGCCGGGCTTGTCCCGCGATAACCAAAGGAGACAATTCCTTCCAGATTATGCAGCGGTATCCGTCCCAATTCTTTCTGCTCTTCCAGAACAACTACATTTTCCCCGTCCAGCGACAGATAGCTGTTTTCAGAAGTAACATACAGAGTATTCAGCAGCTTTCTCATTCTTCTTCCTCCTTCAGCATCTGATCGATATATGTTTTCACTGAAACCGACTTGCCGAGTCTGGGCAGACAGATATCCTTGAGCGAACATGCATTACAGGATTTACTGTATTTCACTTTTGGCGTATACTTTCTTACATAATACTTATGCATCTCGCAGAACATATTTTTCACTTCACTGCGGAGTTCTTCTGTGATTTCCACTGTCTCACGTCTCCTCGTCTCACCGTAAAAGATTGCTCCTTCCGGCACTTTTGCCGAAAACATTTCTTCCAGACACATAGCCTGTGCTGCAAGCTGAAGCTTATCCTCCTCTGAGATCTTTGGTTTCCCCTTCTTATATTCTACCGGATAGATTGAGTAAAGCCCTCTATGTCCATGAAGCTTTATCCCGTCTTCACATTTACGGAACTCTACCAGATCACACTCTCCGCTGATTCCCAGTTCCCTGGAAGCAACCGGAAGTGCTCTGGCAATGATAACATCTTTTCTCTTCTCTCTCAGCAAAGGATCATGTACCTTTTTATGCATCAGCTCTCCGGTAACAGTGTGAACATTTTCTGCCCATTGCTGTTCAATATGTATCAAAGCCCACTGTCTCCGGCAGAATTTGAAATGCTGGATTCCTGAAATCATAAGATACTCATCTTCCGAATATTCCATCATACCATCCTTTTCACTTCAACCGTCCCTGGTATCTTCTCCTCATGTATTTCAACTGTGTAGTCCTGATACTTTCTCGGGTATTCCACATCTTCCTTTTTCTTCACTTCCACAGCATCAAATAATTTGTATGCCGGACAGTCTCCCAGTTCTTTGCTGTGTTTAAACACGATCAGCTCGCGCACTGCCATTTTTCCTCTTGCTGCCGAGCGATCATTCTCAAACATATTGATGATTGCTTCCCACAGCAGTTCCAAATCTTCTTCGGAAAATCCTGTTACCCTGCGTGCGAGATTTGCTGATACATATCCTTCTGCACGATATAATCCATATGGAACGATACTCTTTCTTCCCATCTCTGTACTCTTATTTTCTGCATCTTTTTCCGTAGTGATCGCCACTCTTGTGATCGTTACTTCCTGACTGATAACTGGATCGATACTCCTTGCAAATCCAATCTGCACCGGTCCCCTGACCTGTCCGCAGTTTAAAGAAGCCTTCACAAAAGTCGTCATAACAGCGCCGAATGTACGGATATCATAAAAATTTCTGCACATATAATCCCTTAGCCTGATATCTGTATCCGGGTCGCTTTTCTTTAACTTCTTCAGCGCATCTGTCACTTTTTTGTCTTCCGTCTCCTCGATCCCGAGACTTTTACATGCCTCTCTGTCACTTCTGTTAAGCGGCACATCTTCTTTAATATAGATCTTGAACCCCTCGGCGTCTTCTTTCACTGTCTCCACATAATTTCTGATCTTGCGCTTCAGGCACACATCTGTCACAAGCCCCAGCCCGCTCTCCGGATCGATCCTTGGCATATTCCCGGCATCCGGATCGCCATTCGGATTTCCGTTCTCCACATCAAAAAGCACAACAAATTCATATCTGTTTTTGATCACTTCGCTCATCTACTTTTCCTCCTTTTTTTCGTACTTTTTCTGCACCTGATGATAATATCCCAAAATAAATTTTCCCTGCTCTTCCAGAGACAGCCGCCTCGGATATTCATCCAGTTTCCCCATAAGTTCTGTCAAAAGTTTCTCATAATATACCTTTGCACTGCCCTTGTCCCTCTCCAGTTTTTTCATATGGCTGTTTTTCAATTTTACCAGTACCGGAAAGATTGATGCAGGTGTTGCGCATGCAGAGTTAAAATACCGGTCACGGATCGTCGCCTTTATCCCCGGATTCGCCTCCATCTGGATCGATTCCAGTACAGAAAACAGCCGACCGAGTACATATGCCGTCTCCCTGCTCTCTTCATTCAGTCCCATATAGTTTACTCCTTCCTTCCAATTATCATTTTGTATCAGATAAGCCTTTATGATCGCAGCTCTTCCCCAGGTGACTTTTCCCTGCTCCGCACGGATCCGGATCAGGACATCCGTGTAAAGACTTGCAGGATATCTTGTCCCGGACAGAATTGCCTGAAGAACAAATGCCGCCATATTTGGAACAGGTGTCTTATCTTTTGAATTCTGATTCACCGTTTCCGAGAGCATGTCTCTGATTCCCAGATACTCCCTGTCCTCCCAGGAAGGTTTTACCATCTCCATCCTCTCATAATGCGCCGAAAGATTCTTCAGCATATTCCCAAAGGAATCCTGATAGAAGAAGCGTACAGAAAGTCTCGCCGCATTCGGAGCCAATGAGAGGATATAAAACCTCTGTTCAGAGTTCAAAATAATATCTCTGATCTGGACAGGTCTGTCCTTTTTCAGATTTTCAAATATCCCTCTTATTTCTTCCTGATTGTCTGGTTTCGGATCAACTGATGCAAAAAAAGCAGCCTGATACGCTTCCTCTGCGCTTTCAGCCCAGAAAACGATTATGGAATCCCCAAGCTGAAATGTATATTTTCTCTGATTCAGCAGATAATTCAGTGCTGTAGTATAAGCAAATTCCGCATATTTTCCAACCGGTGCGTTATAGCTCTGCTCTTTTCCATAGGATTCAAATGCCGGCGCGTTAAAGGAAACCAGCGCCGCACCGCTGGACTGTGCTCCCGGCACCCCTTTTATCGTTTTATGTATCCTAGAAATCTCCGCCTTCTGACCTGTCACAAGACAAGTTCCAGTCTGACCTCCTTCCGAAGATGTGCTTTTCGATTTTTCCCATGCTTCCTGTATAAACGGGTCATCCTGTGCATAATTCATTCCCATACAGAAGATCAGATTTCCGCCATCTGTGATATCTTCCCATTTCTCTCTGATTTCATCACATTCAGATGCCTTCTCCGGATCCCAGGTTTCAAAAAAATTTCGGACTGCCTGTGCCATATCCCCTTTAGTTCCCGAGAGTAGTGAGAGATGCTTTTCCTTTGCCGCTTCAAAGCAGTTCAAGATTCGCTGATTTGTCCCTTCTGCATCAATTCCCAGAATATACTTTGAATTATCGCACAGAAAATTCGCTGCAACTCCCGATGACCGGGTTACCATCTCCGGCACTTTGATCTGCGGGGGAACCCATACTGTCTTTTTGCCTCTCTCTTCTTCCCGCTTCAAGGAAATGATTCCCAGAATTTCTCCATCTTTTGAAAGGTTAATACTGTAAGAAACTTTTGCCTTACACCATCCCTCCCGATCCACTTTTCCCTGCTCAGAAAGACTTTCGTAATACTTCGTCAATGCCTGTAAGATCATCGTATCACCTCACAGTCTCTCAGATCCAGAACCCCGCGTCTCATAACAGCTCGGAAAAACATAGGCTGGATATTATTTCTGTCAGAATAATCCATATCAAAAAGCATAAACCCCAGATCTTTTTCTTCCACATCATCATATGCCGTATGGATTTCTTCCTCTTCACACAGGCAGAAATTCGCAGGGAATTCTCTGCATCCGAAATAGGGCATATGAAAGCATTCTCCCCTTCTTAGCCGCCGCATGATGATATCCTTGAATTTACCCGGATTATCCGATTCATTTGCCCGTTCCGTCATCTCGAAATGGGCTTCAATCACATATTCCACATCACGCAGCAAGAGAGATGCCCGCTGAACGATATCCGACTTTGTGCTTATGTACAACGGTTTCTTTGCTCCGTTATAGACCTGAAGTACATTGCTGGCAAGTATTTTACTCTTCACTTCATTCCGGCGCACACTGGTAAACCGGACGGGATTTACCACATGGATCCTGTCGATCACCCATCTCATGCCGGGATGCCAGTAGACCGCCTCCAGAATCCCTCTCGCCGCCGACGGTGTCATGACATCATAGGAACAT
Organism: Candidatus Mediterraneibacter excrementigallinarum; assembly: GCA_019120075.1. Lineage (GTDB taxonomy): Bacteria > Bacillota > Clostridia > Lachnospirales > Lachnospiraceae > Mediterraneibacter > Mediterraneibacter excrementigallinarum. Next base: position 3,322 of record DWVT01000069.1, on the reverse strand, counting down.
CTCTCCACTTTCATCTCCGGACGCGAGAATAGTGCATAATTTCCCCACACTCTGACCTTAACACCTACTCCCATTGCTCGACCTCCTTCCTCGTTTCATTTACAAGACTGCTCCTTCCTTATAGCATTCTGCGATATAGTCTCTCGGCTGATAATAAAAATCCGTATTATAATCCGAGATTTGTGCGTCGATCCAGGAATGATATACTTCCCATATTCCGTCTATTATATTTTCCTCCTCATAGGAGTCCTCGATCAATCTTGCATATACCTCGCCGATATCCCAGTATTCCGGAACAATATATCGACATTCCTTCACGTTATCAAAATTCCCCTCCGTTATCTGAGACTCTTCGATAAATTCATCCGCTGTCTTTTCGATCGGCTCACAGTGGAAAACATCCGAGTATTCATATATTCTTTTAATCCTGTCTTTTCCCAGAAAATCCGTAACCTCACCTCGTGTCCGTTTTTTACTGCGTCCAATATATTCGATCAGACTGCACGTAAAAAAGAGCCCGTTGTTATTTTTTGTTCCCATATACAACCTCACTTCCAATAAATTTCAACGTATCAAGTGCGGAAACCGTGTGAAAGCTGATCTGATGGGTCGGATACTTAAATTTTGCCAGCTCCCAGAACGCCGCCCTTGAAATTTTCCCGTCTATGTAGTTCTGGACATAGTTATAAATCGTGTCGTCTGCCATAGGACCTTCTACTATGTCGTATTTATGTGACTTTCCCCTTCGGCAAGCAACAATGAAATCCAGCCATTCTTCTGTCATCTCGTCAAACACTTTATAGCTGAGTCTTTCATCCGGCACATACTCATATTCATTCAGATACCCGTTTTCACCGTAACGTGCCGCCCATCTTTTGGCCTGCTCTTCGTACCTGGTGCAATAGAACCCGAAATAAAAATCTTTATTATATTTTGCTTTTCTTATCTCAGGATATTCCACAATTTGTCTGCTTCCATGGTATAAGATCATAATATTCTCCTTTTTAAATTATATATCATTCTGTCACAAACTCCTCATCGTTACATCTAATTTTAAAGCATATTTCTTATAATGGTTAATGCCGTATTTGTTCCACTCTTATTATCACTTGGAGTTTTAGCGAGCGTTGTCCAATATCGTGCATCTCCATAATAAATCAATTTATAATGTTTTCCCTGTTCTTCAATAATAAATCCCATTTCAGAAAGCAATTGTTTTAACGAGTTTGATACATTCTTATATCCTTTCAGTTCCACTTTCAGCTTCTTTGCCTTTTTTCAGCAATATGCTGACATCCGCCATTATTGTTAATAATATCTCTAAGGACATCTGCTTGTCTGGTTTTTTCATCAAGTTTCCTCAGCTTTTCCTCTAATACGGTAAGAAGCATTTCCTTTATTTCATTCGGAAAGAATTCATCCTCATTTCCAAAATATAAAACAGGTAGTGCTTCAACACTGTTCACTTTTATGCGAAGGCCCTGGTTTTCATACAACAAAGCATCATTAGTACGAGTCAACTCTTCGACTTGTCTCTGCAGCTTCTGTATCTCTTCATCTACTGATTCAATTAGAGCATCTGCCTCAGATTTTGCCTGTTTTTTTTCCATTTCAGCAGCCAGGCGTTCTGCACGTTGACTACTTAAGCGGTCTCTTAACAAGGCATTATTGACGCCTTGCCAAGTATATAGCATATCCACAAGCTGAGAGTTACTATATTGAATGACATTGCGAATCACTTTTTCAAAAAGAATAGTATCGCTACCCTCATATGCACGATAAAGATATCTTTTGTGCCCTACTGCTTGGTTGGGATAATATATTCCTATTGCTCCATGATACTCATTTTTACCATCACACAATCTTCGAATCCTGCTGTCAAGCCAAGAATCTTTTTCAATCAGGACGTGCGCTACGCCTTTTAATCTCCCCGCAAGTCTTCGCGTATCAACAGGTTCTTCATCATAATAGGTTCTAGAAATATATACTACTGGAAAATGGTACTTTTTCTTTCCATTGTAACCGCCAAATAATACCGCGGTAAAATTTAAAATTACCCCAGCCCTTTGCGAGTTGGAGTAATTCACTATAATTCACATGCGATTTTTGATAGATTGGAGTTTTTCACTCCACGGCGCCAGTTCCGCCAGCTGTTCATCAGTCATATCTTTACTTGGCCGATGCTCTAACAGAAATTTGAGATATTCGTAAATATTCAGACCGTGTGTTTTTGCCATCTCTACCATTGTATAGACTACTGCACTGGCATTCGCTCCATCCACGGAATTACTGAACAGCCAGTTTTTGCGCCCTACTGCGAATGGTCGGATCGCATTCTCGCTGAGATTATTGGTAAAGCTGCACCGCCCGTCTTCCAGATAGGTCTCCGCTGTATTACGCCGGTTGAGAACATAATTAATGGCTTTGTCCATCCGCGTATTCCGGACAGGCTTCTGCTGATCGAGCCACGACCAGAAAGCCTCCAGAACAGGTTTTTCCTTCTCGAGACGCAGCTGCTTCCGCTTTTCATAATCACCGGGATATTTTTTGTTAATGGAGTCCTCAATGGCGAATAACCGGTTGCAGTACTGGACTCCCTGAACTGCCGGCTGGCTGTAGTCATACTGTTTTCCTTTTGGAACGGCATCGATGAAGTATCGACGGATATGCGCCCAACAAGAGCAGCGTCTGATCCCTGGAAGATTGTTGTATCCCTGATATCCATCCGTTTCCAGGTATCCGCTGTAGCCTTCCAGGAACTTCCTTGCATGGCTGCCGCTCCTGGTCGGGGAATATCCATACAGGATGATCGCCGGAAGTCCGTCCTCACCGCTTCGGAACAGCCACATGAATGATTGGGTCTGGGCTCGGCGCCCTTCCTCGTTCAATACCTGAACCCGGGTTTCATCTGCCATTGCAAAGCTGCGTTTTAGCAGCTCACGGTGGAAGTAATCATACATTGGCTGGAAATAGTTCTGTGAACAGTAGATGATCCAGTTGGCAAGTGTAGTGCGGCTGATCTGAGCCCCATACTGTTTCCAGTCTTTCTCCTGCCGGTAAAGGGGAAGCCCATTGGCATACTTCTGATACATGGTCCATGCAACAGTGGATGCTGAGGCAGGACCTTTTCCAACCAGAGCCGCCGGAACCTGAGACTTTATGATCACAGGATTTTCTGTATCGCCAAACCCTTCCTTGCAGGATGGGCATCCGTAACTCTGGCTGTAGTATTCGATCACTTTACAAGTGGCAGGAATGAATTCCAGTTCCCGGCGGACATACTCCTCGCCGATCAGGACCATCTGCGTGCCGCAGACCGGGC
>DWVT01000068.1 GCA_019120075.1 Candidatus Mediterraneibacter excrementigallinarum | reverse complement strand
CAGCTTTGAGTCTATCAACCGCCCAGGGGAAAATGGTACTGTAATAGAACTGAATGGCTTAGATGCTATCCAATTTAAGCGGGAATACCGGCAGCAAACTGATGGAGAAGTTACACCGGAGAAGGTGGCAGATGCCTTACGCACATATCAGAAATATGTGCAGGAATATGGTACAGTAGATGATATTCCGTTAGATGTTTATACGGAAAATATCACGGCTATCCGGCCACTTCTTGACCGCTTACCAGAAGCCTTTGCCGATCCCGATACAGGCATAGGTGCTGATCTAATGGAGATTGACCCAGATGTAGTAGAGCAAAGCCTTTATGAACAGTTTGCGTCCCACCTAAACGATATAATGAACCTTGAACAAGAAGATTATCCATCAGCAAAAGAATTTGCAACAGAAAAATATTCCGAAGTTGATAAACCATTCCAGCTTTATCCGGGTTTGAGCCGGGACGCCTTTGACTATATTGAGTTGTACATTTTCATTCTTTCCATTTTGTGCGTTGCGATTGCGGCACCTACGTTTGCCAATGAGTATCAAACTGGAAGCGACAGTATTATGCGCTGCACAAAAAATGGACGTATGAAATTTGCTGTTACCAGAATACTTGCTGCTGGCTGTATTTTTGTGGTAGTGTTCATTTTGGGTATGGTGATCCATTTGTCCATTATCAACCTTGCTTTTGGGACAGAGTGTTTGAAAACATCTTTCCAGATGCTATTTTCCATCATAAATCTTCCCAATATCAATTTGGGGCAATTACAAGTGATTTTGGTATTGGCCGGGCTTTTATCTGTATTGGCAAGTATTAGCTGCACACTATTTTTATCTGCAAAGTGCAGAGACTCGTTAAGTTCGTTATTGATTTCACTTGCCGTTATGCTCTTGCCGACCATCATTTATACCGCATTAGGCGGCTCTGTATGGATTTCTACAGTTTTGCCCTCTGCTGGTATTGGCCTGCAAAACAACTTCCTCTATCAGCTTTATGGCTTTAACTTTCTATATGTAGGTGATATGAGTTTTTGGACACCATATGTTATTTTAATTTCAGCAGTGATTGAAATTCCCGTATTTACAGTTTGGGCGATACGATCTTATTGCAAACACCGGGTAGCGTAATTATAGATCATATTTTAGAAATGAGAAAACGCCGGGTACAGACCCAACAAGTGGCTGTTTCCCACGTTTTCTCATGATAATGTCTACTCATTTTGTTTTTTTCATAACTGAAATTATAAAAATGTCTATCTTGCTCCATTACCGGAGTAGGTCTTATATAGCAAACCTTTCAACAGTCTAAATACATAAAAAACAGGAGCTTTTTACCAGTACGCAACTAACTATTCTGTATATTTAATCCGGTCCACCAGTGGAACTTTATTCTGCGTTTTCAGGCACAGGGCGGAAGCAGCCAGCGGCAGGAAGGTCAGACAAATACAGTACAGGAGCGCCGGGATTACCGGGAATTGGAAAGCGAGATATCCGGCTGATTCCTGCATAAAGGTGATAAATTCGTATCCGGCCAGCGTGCCGGCAATAAGTGTGATCAGCATGTTCGGAACCATATGCAGCAGGTTCTCGTAAAATAACATGGATACGATCTGCCTCTGCTGCATCCCCACCGACTCCAGCATGGACAGTTCTTTTCTGCGGGAGGCAATACTGCTAAGGACGGTGTTGATCAGGTTAAATATACCGAACAGAATAAGGAATGCAGAAATCCCATATATCTGAGCCTTTTGCCGTGCGATCATTCCGGAATCTTCAATCTGCTGTTCCCGAAGCGTCCAGAGTGAGAGATCGCTGTACTGTTCTGTCAGGCTTCGGATGGCATTCTCCACTGCATCTCCGTTCTCTTCGTAGTTTTCAGCAGTTATATAAAATGTAGAGGCAGTGTTCATATCCCCCCACAGCTTCTTCATCGTCTGATCCGTCATAAAAAATGTGGGCCGTTCCGTATTGGTGCGAACTCCTTCAGAGGATACTGCGGCAATCTCCAGTTCTACGGTATGCTCTTCGCCGTCAAAATAGTTCAGCGTGATCTTATCGCCGGGAATAAAAGTGATTCCATTGATATTTTCACTAAAATCTTTATCCGTGATCAGGATGGCATCATGTTCTGCCATGTATTCATACGTGTTATTCCCCTCTGCATCCAGTTGGAAATATTCTTCGGATTCTGCAGTCAGAGGACTGAAGCTCTGCAGGAAGGTGGCTCCCTGATAGCTGACATTCCCAAAGCCTTCTTGTTCCACATGGACTGACTTTACATGGGGAATAGCTTCGATCTCTTCTTTCAGTGCCTGACTTAAATGCCCGTCAAGCTGCATATCTGTGATTCCGTAAGTTCGCGGATAACTGTGGTCGTACAGATAGGAAATGTGATATTCACTATCCTGAAATGAATTCTGTCTGGAATATGCCTCATCATCCCACGCTCCTATCCAGACAGCCGCTACCATAAACAGGATACCCCCAAATGCAAGGGAGACAGACGTAAACCGCCACTTTTTACGGCTGTTTCTATTAGTCATCAGTGCCAGGCGGAACGGAGACAGCCTGTGGTGTCCGACCGTCTTATCAGCTGTCGAATCATCTCCGGAAAAACTGCTTCTGGACGCTTCGATCGGAGAAACTATCGATGCGATGGACGCCGGTTTCCCGATAGAGATCTGTACGATTACAACGGAAAGAACGCTGAATATGGCTCCAAACAGACAGTAGTTTCTCAGATTCCATCCATCAGGCAGCAGGATCAGTGAAACAATTCCGCTGATCAGCAGACTGGCAGGAATCGAGATCAGGTTTAGCAACAGTCCCTCCCGGCGAATCATCTTTCTGACCTGCTTCTGGGTCATGCCAATGGTCAGGAACTGTCCGATCTGCTGCACCCTTGATGTAACAGAAAGGTAGAAGATGCTGTAAATGACAATCCCGCAGGCTAAGGCAATCACCGCTGAGAGCAGAAAGATTGCATAAAGGGAAGAATTTCCATCCTGAAGAGATTCTTCAAACTTGCCGTTTATATTCACATCGGCACGCTCCACGCCGTAATCCAGCGCGATCTGGTAAACCGCTGTGGTAAAGGTGGAAACAGGCATATCCGAAGTTTCACTTAAACGGACGAGCGCTGTGTAAGGAATTGCTTTCATTTCAGGGCTCTGATCCGCAAAAGCTCTGGACACGCGGACCGGGTGGTTCAGCGTGGAATAATGATCGTCCGTGTATCCACATATGATGAAGTCTTCTGTTCTGCCATTTAAGTCCAGTGTAAGCGCAGTTCCAATGGACGCTTCCTTTCCGAGAGCGGACATAAACGCCTTATCCACAACAATCTCATTATATCTCTCCGGGGCAGCCCCCTCCGAGAGAATGTACGTCCGGATGCCTTTTTCGATACTGTCATAATAGACAAGATTGAAACGAACTCCGTCCATCTCAAACTCCGTATCACAGGGCTTATACGGAACAGTCATTTCCGTCTTTTCATCGGAGGCGATCTCAGAAACCTGCTCCTCTGTCACGTTCATGTACATGACGTGCTGCATATTGGCAAGGACTCTCTGCTCTGCTTCTTCCGTTCCGGTCAGATAAAGGGCAACTGTAAGTACAAGGGTCGAGGCAAGAATGATCGAGAGCAGAGAAAGGATGCTCGCCAGTGGTCTGGAGAGCAGGTTGTTTTTTGCAATGCGGAAGAGAATCTTTCCATTATTATTCTTATCCAATTTCATGATCACCACCTGCTTTCTGCTATCCTGCCGTCCTCGATACGGATTGCGCGGTCCGCAGTCTGGGCGATTTCATCGTTATGGGTGATCATTACGATTGTCTGATGGAACTGCCGGCCCGTTACTTTCAGCAGTCCCACGACTTCCTGGCTTGTATGGCTGTCCAGGTTTCCAGTGGGCTCATCGGCGAGGATGATAGCGGGTTTTGCCGCAAGAGCCCGGGCAATAGCGACTCTCTGCTGCTGACCTCCGGAAAGCTTGTTGGGCTTCCGGTTCAGCTTGTCAGAAAGACCGAGAGTATCCGTGATTTCATTAAGATAGAGCTGATCCACGGTCCGGCCGTCCAGTTCTACCGGCAGAACAATGTTATCATACACGCTCAGACTGGGGATGAGGTTATAGTTCTGGAAGATAAAGCCGATCTTTCTCCTGCGGAAGATGGCGAGTTCATTCGGTTCCATACTGCTTAATTCCAGCCCGTCCACGCAGACACTTCCGCTCGTGGGCGTATCTAAGCCGCCCAGCATATGAAGCAGCGTACTCTTTCCGGAACCGGAAGTTGCCACGATAGCGGTAAAACTGCCCTGTTCAATCTCAAGAGT
>DWVT01000067.1 GCA_019120075.1 Candidatus Mediterraneibacter excrementigallinarum | reverse complement strand
GACAGAACTCTCCAAAGCACTGGCAGAAGCGCTGTTCGGAAACGAAGAGTCCATGATCCGGGTGGATATGTCAGAGTACATGGAGAAACATTCTGTTGCGAAGATGATCGGATCCCCTCCGGGATATGTGGGACATGAAGAAGGAGGGCAGCTTAGTGACCAGGTACGGACCCATCCGTACTCTGTGGTCCTGTTTGACGAGATTGAGAAGGCTCATCCGGATGTGTTCAATATCCTTCTGCAGGTGCTGGATGACGGCCATATCACGGATTCCCAGGGGAGAAAGGTGGATTTCTCCAACACGGTGATCATCATGACCTCCAACGCGGGGGCAAAGGCGATCGTGGAGCCGAAGAAACTGGGATTCGCCACGAAGGAAGACCCTGCGGGTGACTATAAGCGGATGAAACAGAATGTGATGGATGAAGTGAAGATGATCTTCCGGCCGGAGTTCCTGAACCGGATCGATGAGATCATTGTATTCCATTCACTGGAGAAGAAGGATATGAAGAAGATCGTTACCCTGCTGTGCCGAAGCTTTACGAAACGTCTGGCAGATCAGATGGATATCCATCTGACGCTGCGCGAGTCGGCGAAAAACCTGATCGCGGAGAAGGGGACTGACGCAAAATACGGGGCGAGACCGCTCAGGAGGGCGCTCCAGACCGAACTGGAGGATAAGCTTGCAGAGGCTATCCTGAACGGGGAGATCAGACGCGGGGATCGTGTAGAGGCAGGCGTATCCCACAAAGAGATCCGGTTCTTTACGGAGGAGTCTGCGGGGAACGCAAAAGCCCGAACAGAGAGGGAAAATGAAGTGTGAACTGCGGCAGAGAAAGAGAAAAAATAATTCTGTAGAAAATGCAGTTCTTTTAGTATATAATGATGCCAGGGTCAAAAGGTCTGAACCCACATGAGCTTGCTCATAAGTGGGTGAAAGACCTTGGGACCCGCCCCGGTATGAGCACAAAAGTGGGATGCATATCCCCACGATATGCGAATATTGGGTAGGATTGTGGAAGTGTGCAGCACAGAACAATCCGTAGGCATCGTAGTTGGGGGCTTTTGACCCCACATCGTATAATACCGATAGCAAAGAAATTTGTGGAATACTTAGGAGGAAAATCAAGATGGCAGCAGTGAAAGAATTATTGCGCGCAGAGAGTGACGGCACACTGAGTTTTGGAGATTATACTCTCGCATCCAAGACAAAAAAAGACAACTTTGAGTTTGAGGGAGATCTCTATAAAGTCAAGACATTTTCCGAGATCACAAAACTGGAGAAGAACGGAATGTTTGTTTATGAATCTGTTCCGGGAAGCGCGGTGGAGAATTTCAAGGAGACGGATAAAGAAGTAGCGTTTACTGTTTCCGCACCGTCAGACGTCCAGTTTACTCTTGAGCTTGAGCCGGAGAGCGAATACGAGGTGTTCATCGACGGAACATCAGCGGGACGCATGTCAACAAACCTGAGCGGAAAACTCAGCGTCAGCGTGGAACTCTCCGCGGATCAGAGCGCAGAGGTAAAGGTTGTCAAATGCTGATTAGATACTGCGCGATGAGCGGAGCCAGATAGAGGATGTTAAGGGGCGGATGAATTCTGCCCCGTTTTTGCGCGATAAGCCCGTCAAGCATCTGCCGTGCTTGCCGTGGTGCATTCGGTGGAAGAAAGGATAGAAAATGGCAAAAGGAAAGAAGACAGTTTTTTTCTGTCAGAACTGCGGGCATGAGGAGTCGAAATGGCTGGGACAATGCCCCATGTGTAAAGAATGGAATACATTTGTAGAGGAGACTGCGGTTACCGGAGTGACCAAGGGAACTACGGTGGCAGCCCGCTCGGTCCGGGAGGCAAAGGTCGTACCTCTGACCCAGGTTACGGCAGACGATGATGTACGCTGTGAGACCGGGATCAGGGAACTGGACCGGGTGCTTGGCGGCGGGATCGTGCCGGGCTCCCTGGTGCTCGTGGGCGGCGACCCTGGAATCGGAAAGTCTACTCTTCTTCTGCAGGTGTGCCAGAGGATGGCGCAGATGAAGAAGATCCTCTATATTTCAGGAGAGGAGTCTCAGACTCAGATCCGGCTCCGGGCAAACCGGATGGGGGAGTTTTCCTCAAATCTTCTTCTGCTCTGCGAGACAAATCTGGAGATCATCCGGGGCGTGATCGAAAAGGAACGGCCGGAACTGGTGATCATCGACTCGATCCAGACCATGTACAGTGAAAATGTAGGATCTGCGCCGGGAAGTGTGTCTCAGGTGAGGGAGTCGACAAATGTTTTTATGCAGCTTGCAAAGGGGCTGATGATCCCCATATTTATCGTGGGGCATGTGACGAAAGAAGGAACAGTGGCAGGTCCCCGTGTGCTGGAGCATATGGTGGATACCGTGCTGTATTTTGAAGGAGACCGCCATGCATCCTATCGAATCCTGCGGGCGGTGAAAAACCGGTTTGGTTCTACAAATGAAATCGGAGTGTTTGAGATGTGCCAGGACGGGCTCGCCGAGGTGGAGAATCCGTCGGAATATATGCTCAGCGGAAGACCGGAGAATGCCTCCGGTTCTGTGGTTGCGTGTTCGATCGAGGGAACCCGGCCCATTCTGATCGAGATACAGGCGCTGGTGTGCAGAAGCAATTTCGGTATGCCGCGCCGGACCGCCACGGGAACAGATTACAACCGTGTCAATCTGCTCATGGCGGTACTGGAGAAGCGGCTGGGACTGTCCCTGTCGAGCTGCGACGCCTATGTCAATATCGCCGGAGGGATCCGGATGAACGAGCCTGCCATTGATCTGGGAATTGTCCTCGCTCTGGTGTCCAGTTACCGGAACCGTCCCATTGATGAAAAGACAATCGTTTTCGGCGAGGTGGGGTTGAGCGGCGAAGTGCGCGCGGTCAATATGCCCGAACAGCGTGTCAACGAGGCAAAAAAGCTGGGATTCGAGACCTGTATCCTGCCGGAAGTCTCCCTCAAGACTGTGCAGAATATCAAGGGAATCCGGTTGGTAGGAGTGAAGAATATCGGGGATGCGGTTAATGTGATATCGTGAAAGATTTAACAGGTGCCGTGTACCTTGTCAAAGGTACACGGCACCTGTTAAAAAATAAACAAAAAGGAGAGAAAACTACCATGAAACCATATACAAGAACAGCAAAGTATTATGAAACAGACCAGATGGGAATCATCCACCATTCAAACTACATCCGCTGGATGGAAGAGGCGCGGATCGACGTGATGAGTCAGATGGGCTATCCGTACAGGAGGTTTGAGGAGATGGGCTATATGAGTCCGGTGCTCCATGCGGAGTGTGAATATAAGAAGAGCGTGAAATTTGACGATGAAGTGAAGATTGTGGTCACGCTCAAGGATTTGGGACGGGTCAAATTTACGCTGGGGTATGAGATCTACAATATGAGCGAGAACGGCGAGCTGAGTGCTTTCGGGACGACGACCCACTGTTTCCTGAAAAAGAACGGCCGTCCGGTGCTGATCGACAGGGAACTGAAAGAGTTTGCCGATGCGCTGAATGCTCTGAAGGTGGAAAAAGAGGCATAGAAACAGTAGAAATCCCAGATCGCAGGAGCAGGTAACACATGAGAAGGCATCTTCTTGACAATATCGAGTATCGATAATATAATAAAGGTAGAAATATCGAGACTCGATAATTGGGCGGGAGGTGATCCTGTGAAGAAAGAGAAAAGGAGGACCAGGCGGCGGTTCAGAAACTTTGGTTATCTCGAGTGCGGAGCATTTGCGGGCTATCTTCATGAAATGTCGCTGAAGGGATGGCATTTCCGGGAATGGCGCGCAGGAATGCTCTTCGAAGAAGGGGAACCGGCGGATATCACGTACTGTGTGGAAGTGTTCCCGAAGGGGAGCGAAATGGATACAAAGCCGGAGGAACCTGCCGAGGAATACGCCGAATACTGCCGGGCGGCGGGCTGGGAATTTATCGACGGAGAGAGAAAATTCTGTATCTTTCGGAAGAAAGAGGAGGACGCTGTACCGATCGTTACGGAAGAGGAACGATTTTCCAATGTGAAAAAAGCGGAACTCGGATGGCTTGGCAGAGAGATGCTCGCCCCTCTGGTCGTTACGGTGTCATTCTGGCTAAGGGCGACGGGAGGAGAGTTTGAGGACTGGATGTTTTCAAATTTATATCTGACTTTGCTCCTGACAGTGACGATGCTGACTGCTGTGAGAGGGGTACAGTGCATCGGGACTGCCGTGTGGATAGCATCTGCAAAGCGGAAACTGAACTCCGGGAGGAAGATCGCCTATGGAAAACAGCACTGGCGGGTGGTCTGGAATGTCGTATACGTACTGTTTCTGATGATGCTCATCTTCTTGCTTACGGTGGAAGACAGAGTGGTGGAAGGAAGCATGCTGGCAGTGTTTGCTCTGGTGCTCCTCGTGCTTTCCTGGGGAATCGCATATTTTCGTCCCACACGTTCGGGAAACTGGGCGCTCCAGATCTCTGTCGGAGTTGCAGCAGTGTTCCTTATGGTGATGGTTGCTGTCATCTGGGCGGTATCCGTTCCCGAGGAGGAAAGTACGGAAACGGCTCTGGCGGAGCTTCCGCTGATACAGTCGGATTACAGAGAGATGGAAGGGCAGCCCGGATGGGCAGATTATCAGTATATGGAGAGTGTTCTCGGAACTTGGCTGCAGGGACGAGTGGATTATGGGAAAGATCTGTCCAAAGGAGAAGAAGAGCAGTCAGACTCTCTTTCTTATGATATATACAGGTCAGAATACCCCTGGCTGCTCCGGGAAGTGTGGCAGAGAGAGACGGACGGAGCTGACGCAATATCAGAAGAAGGGGAGATATGGGATGCTCGGGAAACGAAAAGAATCGGCAGCGGACAGGGAGCAGGGATACTTTATGTGCGTTGGAGTGACACTATACTGATCCTGCAGGCTGATGTGATGCCGGATGAGGCGCAGAGCCTCATTATAAAGGAAAAGCTTTCTTTATAAATGGGAAAGGAGGATGACATGGCAAGAGAACAGTTTCAGACTTTGACAGAACCGATGTATTATATCCTCCTGGCCCTGACGGAAGAGTGCTGCGGGGTAGACATCATGGAAAAAGTCCGGGACATTTCCAGAGGCAGAGTCCGGGTGGGGCCGGGAACCCTGTATGCCATGCTGTCAAGATTTGAGGAAAATGACATGATCCGGAAAACGGCGGAAGAAGGAAGAAAAAAATCCTATATAATAACTGAGACGGGGAAACAGATGCTCAGAGAAGAGCAGGAACGGCTGAAGATAATGATAAGAGACGGAGAAGAATACTGGGATGGTTTATGAATTGTTCTTTGCGGTGCCGGGAAAATGAGATAGATATAAATAAATATGGAAGCAGCCCTTGTGAAAGGCACGGACAGGAAACAGGATTCAGTTTATATACAGAGTCCTGCATCATATCCGTGCCTTTTCTGTTTATCAAATTCGAA
>DWVT01000066.1 GCA_019120075.1 Candidatus Mediterraneibacter excrementigallinarum | reverse complement strand
TCGTTTATGGAAATGTTCGCCATGAATATGGTCAACACTGTTGTGAATGGCTATATCACCGTTATCGTCCTGATATTGTTCCTTACGTTTTATAGTCCTCTGGCGGGAGGAATTGCTCTGGCTGGTGTCCTTTTGTCTGCCCTGTTCCTTCATCTGCTGGAGGCGCGCAGCCACCAAAACGCGCCCATCCATCAAGAGGCACAGGACGATATGGTGGAAAGCTCCATCGAGTATCTGCGGGGGATGCAGGTAGTGAAAGCCTTTAAGCAGGAAGGCGTGTCTATTGCCGGTATCCGCAAAGCATACAACGACAGCAAGAAAATCAATATCAAAATTGAAGTGGAATATATGCCCTTCAACTGCCTGCATCTGTTTTCGCTGAAAGCTGCCTCCATCGCCATTGTAGCTGTAGCTGCTTGGCTGACCTATAACGGCAGTATGGAACTTCCTATCATGCCCATGCTGGATATGTTCTCCTTTATGATTTTTGGAAGTGTGGAAGCCATGAACAACGCCGCCCATGTATTGGAGGTCATTGACGCTACACTGGATAAATTGGACGGCATTGAACACGCCAACATTATAGACAAAGATGGGAAAGATATTTCTTTGCAGAACACAGACATTGCTTTCCGTGATGTGACTTTCTCCTACGATAAAGTTCCTGTTTTGCAAAATATCAGCTTTTCCATCCCCCAGGGAAGCACTACGGCCATTGTAGGACCATCTGGCAGCGGCAAGACCACGATTTGCAACCTGATTGCCCGTTTCTATGATGTGGACAGCGGCGAAGTTATAGTAGGCGGCGAGGATGTGCGAAACATGACCTGTGACAGCTTGCTCCGCAATATCTCGATGGTCTTTCAAAAGGTCTATTTGTTCCACGATACCATTGGAAACAACATCCGTTTCGGCAATCCAGGTGCAACGCAGGAAGAAATTATAGAAGCTGCAAAAAAGGCCAGGTGCCACGACTTTATTATGGCTCTTCCCGATGGATATGAAACGGTGATCGGCGAGGGGGGCTCTACGCTTTCTGGTGGAGAAAAACAGAGAATTTCGATAGCACGAGCTATTTTGAAAAACGCCAACATTGTCATTCTTGATGAGGCAACCGCAAGTATTGACCCCGAAAATGAACATCTGATCCAGCAGGCAATCAGTGAATTGACCATTGGAAAAACGGTGATCGTTATCGCTCACCGTCTGGCAACGATTGAACACGCTGACCAGATTTTAGTGGTGGATAAAGGTCAGGTTGTTCAGAAAGGAACACATCAGCAACTTATTCAGCAGGAAGGGATTTATCGCCGTTTCATTACAATTCGTGAACAGACTGAGGGCTGGAGTATTGCTTGACGAGTGGAAGGAGCGCTGCGATATGAAGATTTATGCGCCTGAAGAAGTTTATCTGTAGACTATTCTGGTTTTTCATAAGAGAATGGGTATGGTGCGTTCTGTAGATGTGGCCCGGCACATGGATGTATCCAAGCCTAGTGTCTGCCATGCGGTAGTAGTCCTGCAGGAGGGTGGCTTCCATTATGGCTAAAGATCACTTTCTCCATCTGACAGAGCAGGGGAATGTCGATGCGACTGAATAGGTCTACAGACTATGCGATCCGGGTGCTGATCTGCCTGTCCAACGGAAAGATAGCATATACTATATGGGGAAGAGAAGCAGTGACTGGATCAAATGTAAGCGTATGGCTGATGAGGAGTTCATTGTTGCAGGATATCTGCAGAAAGGGAAACACATTTTCAGTTTGATTCTCGCAAAATACATGGAAAGCTACCTTATATGTAAAGGGCATGTGACTGCTGGCGTTACCCGTGATATTATTGAAGAGTTGACTATAACGAATCGGAGCCCATTTCATATATTACCGGATGGACATGAAAAAGCTGTATGGGTCGAAACCGATCATGTTTGTGTAGTAGAATATATGCCGAATATAAAAAATTCATTGCGACAGCCAGTATTTGAAGGGTTTAGATAGGATGTTCTTCCAGAAGATGTAATCGTGGAATAATTAATTATAAGACTGTAATTTTAGCGTAGGTGCTGTGTTTTATTGTCTGGTTGATGGGCATATGCTATACTGTTCTGGTAAGTTTATACTAACATAAGGAGAACTCTCTGAATGAACTATCATTTTAATCAAGAATGGTATGGAGAACGGGCCAGAATTGTCGAGCAGACAAAAGACTTCCTTGTAGTTGACTACGGCTGTAAGGGACGCGGCATTATTACAAATTACTTCCTTTTTGATGGTATCCAGCTTTGCTTTTTGGATTTTGATACAGCTGAAGTCATGTCTTCTCAGAAATTTAATCCTGATATTATTCAAATCACCTATTGTAAGGAAGGACGGTATGAGTGCGAGTTCGCTAACCACACAGTATCTTATTTGCCGGCGGAATTTTTTGGAGTCGCCGGCACGCAGTATCTGCCGGTTTCTTTTTCATTCCCTCTGCGGAGATGCCTTGCAGTAAGTCTCGTGATCGACAAGCAGGCGCTGTCAGCATCCACAGGAAACATGATGTCAGAAATTCCGATTGAGATTAACAAAATCGGGGAGACACTGGGGATTGAAAAGAAATGGTACGTGAGTCCAGCACCGTTGAAACTCCAGCATCTGTTTTCAGAAATATATGAGGCAAAAGGCCGGGAGAGTGCAGGATACTTCAAGATAAAAGCAGTTGAGCTGCTCTATTATATTGATCAGCTGACACAGGTGAATGGCTGTGACTTTAAGTACTTTGATAAGGGCCAGATCCAGGCTGTAAAACAGATACGAAATTATCTGGAAGGACACCTGGATGAAAGGATTCCGCTGGAACAGCTGGCAAAAGAGGCACATTTAAGTCTGCCGGTGTTTTATGATATTTTTGCGCATATTTATGGCGATACGCCATACGTTTATCTGAAAAGATATAAAATGAATCTTGCGGCAAATATACTTCTGAATGAAAATCGAAAAATCGGAGATATTGCTTTAGAGCTGGGATACAGTAACGCCAGCAAGTTCGCAAAGGCATTTCAGTCTGTCTATGGGATTCTTCCAAAGGATTACCGAAACAGAAATAAAAAGTAGGAACGGGCTATTTTAGCTTTCGATATGAAGGAACAGAGTAGAAGCGGCGGTGTGAAAACGGTAAAATAATCGCGTGGTTAGAAAAAACTAACCATGCGATTATTATTATCAGGAGGTTTCGCGCTATGTCAAAAAAACAATCAAAAGAGACAAAGCCAAAGACGGGTTTGGCACGTTGCATGGAGCTGGCTTCAGACAGGAAGGTGCTTGTTTTTTTAGCTGCTGTTCTTTCTTCTCTTGCTGCGATTGCTTCTTTTATCCCGTACATTGCGGTTTATTTTATGATCCGCTCAATTATTAGTGCATTTCCCGATCTGGGACAACTTGATATGGGAAAGGTAATGAGTTACGGCTGGATGGCATTGGCCGGGATTATTGCAAATATCCTGCTTTACTTTTTGGCTATTTTCAGTTCTCATATGGCGGCTTTTGGTACGCTTTATGATTTAAAGGTTCTGTTTGCAGATCATATTACAAAAATCCCTTTAGGTTATCATCTTACGCTAGGCAGCGGACGCCTGCGGAAGATCATGGATGAAAATATTGAAAGTGTGGAAGGATTTATCGCTCATCAGTTTCCTGATTTTGTAGCCTCTATCACTGCACCTATTGTTATGGTAATTATTCTTTTCGCTGTAGATTGGCGTTTTGGCCTTGCTTCTCTTGTCGGTATTATTCTTGCTTTTGTAGCAGAATTCATCGGGTTCGGCAGCGGAGCTATGAAAGAGAATATGGCAAAATATCAAAGAGCATCTGAGGAAATGAACAATGCTTCTGTCGAATATGTAAGAGGAATGTCTGTCGTGAAGGCATTTAATCAGACGGCTTCCTCATTTAAAAAATTGCAGGAGGCAATCAGTGGCTATACAGAATGGGTATTAAAATTTTCTCTTGGATGGCAGAATTGTATGCCGGCATTTACAACAATTATCAATAATATCTATTTGATCATTGTGCCTGTGGGTATTCTGATCGGTGCCAATACTTCGGATTTTACAGAATTTGCGATGAAGTTTATTTTCTATCTGCTGTTTGTTCCTGCTATTGCAGGTGTCCTGAATAAAATTATGTATATTTCAGAATCCTTTATGCAGATTGACGGGAACGTAGCACGTATGGACGAAATCCTGAATATCCCGGAAATGCCGGAAACTGCGCATCCACGAAGGCCAAAGGGCGAGGATGTGGCTTTTGCCCACGTGAGCTTTACTTATACTGAAAATAGTGAAGAAAAGGCTTTGGAAGACGTCTCGTTTACTGCTAAAAAAGGACAGATTACTGCGATTGTCGGGCCATCGGGCGGCGGAAAAAGTACGATTGCAAACTTGATTTCACGTTTTTGGGATGTGTCTGACGGAAAAATTACTATTGGAGGCGTGGATGTAAGGGATATGGCGCAAGACGAACTTATGCGTCAGGTCAGTTTTGTATTCCAGGATATTTTTCTTTTCAAGCAGAGTATTTTGGACAATATCCGCATGGGAAATGAAAATGCCACAGAGGAACAAGTGATTGCTGCGGCTAAAGCAGCTCAGTGCCATGATTTTATCTCAAAATTGCCAGATGGTTATCACACAGTTGTGGGAACGAAAGGGGTACATCTGTCCGGTGGTGAGCGGCAGAGGATCGCCATTGCCAGAGCGATCATCAAGGATTCTCCGATCATTGTCCTGGACGAGGCAACCGCTTTCAGCGATCCGGAGAATGAGTATCTGATACAGAAGGCTTTTGAAAAACTCATGCAGGGAAAGACAGTGATCATTATTGCTCACAGATTATCTACAATTCGTAATGCGGATAAGATCATTGTTATGGAAAAGGGACATTTAGTAGAAACAGGAAAGCATGATGAACTGGTTTCGGCAGGTGGCCGATATGCTCAAATGTGGGATCATTATACAGAGGCGATCGACTGGAAGATCAGTGGAAAGGCGGTGTAAAATATGAGCAAATTACAGAAAGCCCTCTTTTTATCGGATAAAGGGTATAAGGATTTAAAAAAGGCTGTTTTCGCCTGCACTTTGACGAACTTGGCTATGCTTCTTCCTTTTTGTGTTACTGTGATGATTTTCAGCGAAATATTAACTCCTGTAGCAAATGGAGGAAGTGTACAATGGAATCATATCTGGATGTTATGGGGAGCAGGAATTATTTCTGCATTACTGGTTTTTTTGGCGGCAAAAAACGATTATCGAAAGACCTATATTGCTTCTTATCAGGAATCCAATGCGACAAGGCTTCGGATTGCAGATCATTTACGAAAACTTCCGATGAGTTTTTTCAATACAAAGGACTTATCAGAACTTACCACAAACATGATGGCCGACTGCAGCAGCATGGAATCATTACTCAGCAGTACGATACCGCCATTGATCGCAAATGGAATTACGGTGACAATTACCTGTATTCTTCTTGCGTTCTTTGACTGGAGATTAGCTCTGTGTGTATTCTGTACTGTACCGATTGCGTTTTTGATTATCTGGTTAAGCCGTAAACGCCAGATTAAGTTATTTGAGAAACAGGTTGATGCAAAGCTGGAGGCTTCGGACCAGGTCCAGGAATACTTGGAAGGTATGAAAATTATCAAATCCTGTGGTTTAAGTGGTTCTCGCTTCAAGACGTTGGACCATGCACTTCTTGCCATGAAAAAAATAGCTGTAAAAGTTGAAATGGCTGTTGGTGTCTTTATGTCCAGTGCAAGTATGGTATTGCAGGCAGGTATTGGAATTACAATTTTCGTTGGTGCAGTTTTACTTACAAGCGGGCAGATTGAATTGATTCCATTGCTGATGTTTTTGCTGATGGTAACCCGCATTTACGGTCCCATTCTTTCTATCCTTGCGAATCTGTCTTCTTTGCTGAACTTGAATGTTGTTACTACTCGTATGCGTACGCTTTTAACGACTCCGGCTATGGCAGGAGGGGAAAAGACACTGGATAATTGTGATATTGAACTATCTCATGTTACCTTTGCATATAATCAAGATGATGTGATCAGAGATGTATCCTGTAAAATACCGCAGGGTAGTGTCACTGCATTAGTAGGACCTTCCGGCAGCGGAAAAAGTACGATATCAAAACTGATTGCCCGATTTTGGGATATTCAAAAGGGAACGATTACTGTAGGCGGGAAAGATATCAAAACAATGGAACCGGAAAGCTTGATGTCCTATATGTCTTTCGTTTTCCAGGATGTTACATTGTTTAATGATACTGTTATGAATAATATCCGGATTGGAAATCCGAATGCTACGGATGAACAGGTAATTGCTGCGGCAAAGGCGGCCTATTGTGATGAATTTGTGCGTGAAATGCTGGATGGTTATCAGACAATTCTTGGTGAAAACGGAAGCACCTTGTCTGGCGGAGAGCGCCAGCGGATCTCTATTGCACGGGCATTGCTTAAAAATGCACCAATTATTCTGCTTGATGAAGCGACAGCTTCCCTCGATCCGGAAAATGAAGTTCTGGTTCAGAAAGCAATCGCAAAGCTGGTTGAAGGGAAAACCGTCATTATGATCGCGCATCGGCTGCGAACCGTGGTGGACGCTGATCAGATACTTGTTTTAGAGGATGGAAGATTAGTGGAAAGCGGAACTCACAGTGAGTTGATGGAAAAGAAAGGTTTATACCAGAGATTATATCATATCCAGCAGGAAAGCCTTGGATGGGCTGTTTAAAGGATACAAGCGGTTTTAATTGCCCGCACCATTGTGTTTTTCCTAAAAAAGCGTTATATTCTAGTTAGATACAGCTAATCAATGAAAGAAGGAATGAACAATGGGAAGGTATTATCGGCTGTCAAAGACGTTGAGCGAAGCAGAAGTTTCAGAAATTTTGCGGGAAGTCCGAGAGATTGAGGAAGTTGATGAGGCTGAGTATTCCGAGGGGTATAGCAAGATTCTCGTTTTAACGGAAAAAGAAAAATATCCGGAGGTCATGACGAGGATTATCAATATTGTCAGCCGCGTGGGAAAGGGTTGTGAATTAAGCTTTGCCGGGTTTGCGATCTGAAACAAAAGCAGGGGCAGAAAACAATCTGCAGGGGGAGGTGTTTGCCCTTGTCAAAGAAAAAAATGGCCGTAACAGCCGGATTGCTGCTGTTATGCTGCGGTGCAGCCGCAGGAATCTTCTATTCTGCAGGATATAAAAATGCATATCCTGCTCAGACTTTTTATGCAACAGTTTCGAAAATAGAGGGGAATAATCTTACTGTGCAGGGAATAGATGAAAACGACGTGAATTACAGGGGAGCTTTCTGGTTCCCAGTTGAGGAAGTAATGGAGATAACGTGGCATAATACGGATATTTCCATAGAGGATTTGGACGTAGGAGATCAAATATCTGTTTCTTTTACAGGAGAAATACTTGCGACCTATCCGGCTAAGATCACACAGGTTGAGGCTATCCGACTGCTAGAGGATGAACTATGATATTGAGTTGATATTTGTATAACATAGCTTTGTACTGACCTATACATGGGAAGAAAAGAAAGCAGTCTTGACAGATCAAAAAAACTCTTATAAGATAACCATGTTATTAAATGTAGGCAAGTAATACAGGAAAGGAACTGGCATGAGACCGATCAACGAAAAGCTCCGAGCAGATCTGTTGGAAGCAGGCAAACGGGAATTCCTTGCAGTGGGATATCAGAGGGCGTCTCTAAGGAATATCGCGGCTTCTCTCGGTGTGACCACCGGAGCGATCTACCGTTACTATTCAGACAAGGAAGCCCTGTTTGACGAGCTTGTGGAAAAACCGGCGAAAGAACTGCTTGACAGGTATCGAGCGGTACAGCAGATGTTTGCCGACCAGCCGCTGGAAGAGCAGGTTTCGAACCTTCCGGAAGTGCCGGAGTCAGAAACATCATGGATGTTTGACCATATTTATGATAATTTTGATGCATTCAAATTGATCACGTGCAGTGCGGCAGGAACAAAATATGAGCATTACCTGGATACACTGGCGGAGATTGAAGATAACGCGAGCCGCCTTCTGATCGAGCGGATGACAAAGGCCGGATATTCGCTGCCACAGATTGACGATGCTCTTATCCACATCATGTCAAGCGCACTGTTTAATGGTATGTTTGAGACTGTGCGGCACGATATGCCGAGGGATAAGGCAAAAGGTTACATTCAAAGCCTGAGGGATTTTTATTCAGCAGGCTGGTTTAAACTTCTGGGGATCTCAGGGAACTGAGATCCTTTTCATTTCATTAATAGGAAACTTCAAAATAGTTTGAGAATTCCATCTTGACAGAGATATTAGTAAGGTATAAGATAACTATGTTATTAGATACGACTGTTATTTAAAAAGAAAACTGGATATATGTGGGAAGATGTATGGGATTTACCAAAGCAGGATCCGGGAGAAGCTGCCGGGAGCGTGTGACAGCGTCATGCTGATCGGCAGCGTTATTTTTAATCAGAAGTTAGTTTTATCTAATTACCTTAACCGATTTTATTTTTAGTCAGGAGATGAGCAAAATGAAAAATGAGAAAGAACCGTCACCCTTTGCTGTTCTGTGGGGATGGGCGAAAGGTTATCATGCTGCTTTTGCAGGGGCGGTAGTTCTGGCTGTGCTTGGAGTAGCATGCGGCATGGGTCCGTATTTCTGCGTCGCTGCTATTCTGAGACTTCTGCTCAATGGCGGCAGCCTGTCGGAGTGTCTGCTGTGGTGTCTGGTCGCTTTGATCGGATATGCAGGAAAGGCGCTGTTTTCCACATTGTCTACGGTATTGTCCCACACTGCCACATACCACACATTAAGACAGGTGAGAAAGCGGCTTCTTGCCAAACTGAGCCGGGTTCCTATGGGAACGATTTTGGATACACCGTCCGGTCAGTACAAGACGACGATTGTTGACCGGGTGGAGGGGATGGAACCTACCCTTGCCCATTTGATCCCGGAAATGACGTCGAATATTCTTGTACCTCTTGCTATTGCGGTGTACATATTTGTACTGGACTGGCGAATGGGAATTGCATCCCTTGTGACAACAGTTGCTGGCATGGCGATCGCATCCCAGAGCGGTAAAACTTATGCTGTGCGCTGGCAGGGGGCAGTTGAAGTCGGCCAACGTATGGCAAATGCCATTGTGGAGTATGTGGGAGGTATCCAGGTTGTGAAGGCATTCAGCCAGTCGGCAGGTTCTTACCGGCGTTATTCTGATGCTGTACGGGAAAACGCGCAGTACTATGTTGACTGGATGACGGATAATCAGAAATATATGGCTTCTATGCAGGCAATCGTACCATCGGTACTGCTTCCGGTCCTTCCTGTGGGACTTCTCCTATGGTCGGGAGGCACCCTGGAGACATCTGTGTTCCTCACTGTTATCATCCTGACACTGGGGCTGACAGGACCTCTGCTGGCGGCCATGACCTTTGTGGATGAGCTTGCTGTGGTGGGAACGAATGTAGGGGAGATTTCCGGAATCCTGGATGCGCCGGAACTGGAGCGGCCGGTTCGGGAAGCAGTACTGGACGGAGCATCGATCAGCCTGGATCACGTTTCGTTTACATACAAAGAAGAGAGCGGCGAAGTGCTGCATGATATCAGCCTGAAGATCATGCCGGGAACGGTCACTGCTCTGGTAGGTCCTTCCGGATCGGGCAAATCCACGATCGCTAAACTCATTGCCGGTTTCTGGGATGTGAGCGGCGGACGGATCACATTTGGCGGAGCTGATCTGCGAAGTATTCCTATGGAACAGTTCAATCGACAGATCGCATATGTGTCTCAGGATAATTATCTCTTTGACAGGACAGTCAGGGAAAATATCCGGATGGGACGGCCGGATGCCACAGATGAAGAGGTGGAAAGAGCAGCGGAAGAGGCCGGGTGCGGGGCATTTATCCGCGGGCTGGACCGGGGGTATGACACAGTCTGCGGTGGCGGAGGCGGTCACCTCTCGGGCGGAGAGAAGCAGAGGATTTCTATTGCGAGAGCGATGTTGAAGGATGCGCCGGTAATCATCCTTGATGAGGCCACGGCGAGTATCGACCCAGAGAACGAGGCAGTGATCCAGAAAGCGATTTCCCGCCTGACAAAAGGAAAAACACTGATCGTGATCGCCCACCGGCTCTCCACGATCACGGATGCGGATCAGATTGTTGTAGTAGAAGATGGAAGAATTGCAGGACTTGGACGACAGGAAGAGCTGCTGAAGACATGCCCGCTTTATGCCAAGATGTGGGAAGCACACCTGGATTTCAGGGACAGAGAGGAGTGATAAGCAATGTTCAGTGTGTTGAAGAAGATATTTGCATTTGCTGGTACGAAGCGGAATCTATTAATAAAAGCAATGCTAGTCGCTTTTTTGGGAGCGGTGTTTTCAGCTCTGCAGTTTGCGGCTTTGATGATGACTCTGGATATTCTGGTGGGCAGACAGCCCGTAAGTGTATTGCCTGTCATACTCATCCTGGTCATATCTATGACAGGGCGGCTTTTATGCTCCTACTGGTCCGTCAATGCAGAGACAGAGACAGGATATTTTATGGTGGCGGAAAAGAGGGTGCACATTGGTGACCGGCTTCGTTATATCCCACTTGGATATTTCAATGAGAATTCACTGGGGAATATTACGGCTGTCGTCACAACTACATTGAGTGATGTGGAAAACAGTGCTGCCCGCTGTCTGGTCAGTGTAGTGGGAGGATTTCTGAACACGCTGGCGCTCTGCCTGGGGCTTATTGTAGTGGACTGGCGTTTAGGCATTCTGGCAATACTCGGGATCTTAGCTTACCTCGGGGTGACAGAGCTCTCTCAAAGAGCCATGCTGCGCACCGGGCCGGAAAGACAGCACGCCCAGATGAATCTTGTGGAAGCGGTACTTGAATATATCCAGGGCATGAGTGTGGTCAAGGCATACGGGTTGGATAAAGACAGCAGCCAGACTGTGCAGAAGACAGTGGATGACAGTTGCCAAAAGGCTCTCAGCCTGGAGAAGTCTGTAGCTCCCTGGATGGGAATTCGCCAGATCACAGTCCGTGTTTTCGCAGTGGGCATATCGGCTGCAGCCCTTGGGTTTTATTTCTCCGGCACTCTTTCCCTTGTACGGTGTATGCTGATGCTGATCGCATCGTTTATGCTCTATGCAGAGCTTGAGAGCGCCGGGAATATGGCGGATAACCTGCAGATGCTGGGCACTTCTATGGAGAAAGCGGAGGAGATCGACAGGACGCCGGTCATGGATATCAATGGAGCGGATCTAACGCCGGAGGATGCGTCAGTGGAATTTAAGGACGTTAGCTTTTCTTATGGCGGGCGCCAGATCCTTGAACATGTGGATTTTATGGTTCCATCAGGCAGAACGACAGCAGTAGTCGGTCCCAGCGGCGGCGGTAAGACTACGCTCTGCAATCTGATCGCACGGTTCTGGGACGTCCCGGAAGGAGAGGTGTTCGTAGGCGGACACAGCGTGCGGGAATATAAGCTGGACAGTCTGATGAAGAACATTTCCATGGTCTTCCAGAATGTCTATCTCTTTAATGATACAGTGGAAAACAATATTAGATTCGGATGCCCGGACGCTGACCATGAACAGGTGGTGGAAGCGGCAAAGGCGGCGTGCTGCCATGAGTTTATTACTGAACTGCCGGACGGATACGATACCGTGCTGGGAGAGGGCGGAGGGACATTATCCGGCGGAGAGAAGCAGAGGATCAGTATTGCCAGGGCAATTTTAAAAGATGCTCCGATCGTGATACTCGACGAAGCCACGGCAAATGTCGATCCAGAAAACGAAGCCCAGCTCCAGTCTGCTATTGAGGCGCTGACCAAAGGGAAGACTCTTATTATGATCGCTCACCGACTGAAGACAGTCCGCCATGCGGATCAGATTCTTGTGCTGGACGGCGGCCATATCGTACAGCGGGGAACGCATGAAGAATTGATCCGTCAGCAGGGGCTTTATGCGGAGTTTGTCGGAGTACGGCAAGAGGCGCTTGGATGGAAACTTACGGAATAGATAATATAATGAAAAACGAATTGCACTCTTATGTGCCACTTGATATAATAAATGTTAGTTAAAGCTAACCCCTTTGCACATAGGAGGATACGCATATGTTTACTGTTCGTCCATATAAGGAAGAAGATGCCGCAGCCTGCGGGGATTGCTTTTACGAAGGATTCTTTTCATGCTCTGTGGATCAGAACGATAAAATATTTTTGCGTGATTACGCGCAGATCTTGATTGAAAAATGCAATTTCACCTATGTTGCGGAAACGGAGGATGATCAGATCATAGGATTTATTTGTGGGAAATATGATAAGCATTTCAGCAAGGCCCTGGCAGCTCAGTATGAGACAAAAAGGCATTATGGACGTTGGTGTAAAAAGTTCCTTAAGTTCTTTTTGAAAAGATATAAAATGTCAGCACCGTTCCAGAAACAGTTTGATGCTTTTGTCCGTCAGGCACAGGAAAGGGACAAGGAAATCTTTGGAAAATGCGATCTAGAACTCGTTGCCCTTTCGTCCAGAAGGAATTACAGAAAAGGTTTGGGAACCGCATTGGTCACGCAGTTTTTGAATCGTGCAAAAGATGATGGAGCAGAGTGTGTACGGCTTTTTACAAATACTCTTGTATCGTGGGAGTTTTATGAAAAACGTGGATTTAAGAAAGTGGCAGAGAAGCTATTTCAGGATGGCTCCGGCAATCAGTCCCTCGTCTATGAATACGTTTTGAAGGAGCATGAATATGAAAAACACCATCTGTGAAAAACTGATATGGTCAGCGATGACACCTGCTATTTTCAAATATATCGCAGCGCATTGCAAAAATACGGATACATCCAGAGTGAAGAAGAAATCACGTAAAAACTTTAAAGATATGTTGGCGAGGACACTCGACATAGCTGGTATTTCTGGGCAATAGTTGGAACTGTATTCTCTTTAGTAACAGTATGCCAGTTACTACATCCGGGATTATTATGTATGGTTGGAGCAGATGGATGACGGGATGGAGATAAAAGCGGTCTATGCGTCGGAAAGAAAGTAGCGGAAGCTTTCAGTATTGTCAATATAAATGCGGCAGATGTAGACTGGGTAAAAAGTGAGACGTTTGATAAAGGCGATATGATAGCCCACCGGCTATAGGGTTTCTGTTTCTTTTACTTCACGACTTATTCTGCCGAGATTTGACGACTATAACCATTTCAATAAGATCATAAGTGGGATACGGGACTTAGAATAAAGGAGCGGAAATTCATTGCCTTATGGGAATCTAAGTGATAAAATCCTAATATATATAGTAGAAATGATATATCAAGCCTCCTATTTACAACAAAAGGATAATAAAAGATATGGGCATAAACAGATGTGTATTATTTTTAGACACTCCGCTAGGCGCGCTTGAAGCTGAGACTGTTCAGGAGAAAGTGTCACAGGGGATTAAAATAACATTGCGAGATGAAGGAAAAGAAGAACCTGAAATTAGAGTTCAATATAATCCTGAGAAAAAAGCCGTTGAGGTATTGCTTTTTGAGGCAGCAGGGCAAGAGCCAATTCTGCTTCATACAATAAAACCAGAGTAGTAGAGAAGGGCTGGAGAAGCCTTTCTTTTTTGTTTATTAATTTTATAATATATCTCACGAGATAATAATTCAGAATAGTTATCATGTTTTGTGGTTCGTAAACTTAACCTTATATTCTTTGTATTTAAGGATGTATTTAAAGAAAATCCAAGTTTTGTATTGACACTCACGGAACGTCATGGATTACAGTAAATAATATCAAGAACAGGAGGTCAGCAGTTATGAGGACAGTAAAGGAAATATCAGATTTAACAGGTATCAGCGTGCGCACGCTTCACTATTATGACGAGATCGGATTATTAAAGCCAACAGATAAAAGTGAAGCGGGATACCGGCTTTATGACGATAAAGCATTAGAAACATTACAGCAGATTTTGTTTTTCCGTGAATTTGATATCCCCTTGAAAGAAATCAAAGCTG
>DWVT01000065.1 GCA_019120075.1 Candidatus Mediterraneibacter excrementigallinarum | reverse complement strand
GGGAATGACGCCCGTCTTTCCTGTCTATCTCCTGCTCATGTTCCTCTATGGGATCGCCCTGACTGTCGTTCAGACTACCGTCACCACTCTTCTGCAGGAGTGTGCGGATTTTTCTTTCCAGGGACGGATTTTCGGACTCCTCAGTTCCATGTATTCAGGATTCCTCCCTCTGGGTATGGCGGTCTTCGGACCGCTCTCAGACCTGGTTCCTCTCCAGTGGATCATGATCGTTTCCGGCATCGTGTTGATATGTATGGGATCCTCTGTCCGAAAAGACACCGGCGGTCAATGACAAAGCAGTCTTTGAGTTCCGGCTAAAAAAGTTATGAAAAACGCCCGCGGAAAGCAGGAAAGCCGCCGCCTCATTTGTTAAGGCAGCGGCTTTCCCTGTTTCTTTTTATCAGAGTTTTACGATCTTCGGTTCATGTCCCATAGCCGGAATGATCTTTTCCACCAGATCCTTTGTCCGGATCTTCAGACTGGATGTGTTGATACAGGGATGGCATCCGAAATATTCATCCTTCAGCACATCTTCATCGATCAGAAGCTGAACCTTTTTCTCGTGATCGTTCATCAGTCCCATGATGCTCACCGATCCCGGCGTGATGTCCAGATATTTCTCCATGTACTCCGGCTTTGCAAAAGACAGCCGGGAGGAACCGATCTGGGCGGACAGGTATTTTGTCTTAAAGGGCTTGTCCCCCGGGATCAGAAGCAGATAGAAGTCTGTCGCCTGCCGGTTGCAGAGGAACAGATTCTTGCAGATCGCCACGCCGTTCTCCTCCCCTTCGCTCAATGTCCGGTCGATCTCCTCGCATGCCTCCATAGTCATGGCAGCTTCATGATCGATCCTCTGATATTCCACGCCCAGAGAATCCAGAAGGTCGTACACCCGGATTTCCTTGTCCAGGCGGCCCTCCTCATTCTCCGGTCTTCCGTTTACTAATTCCATTTCTCTATGTCTCCTTTTTTGTCACAGTTCACACCTAACCGCCTCTTACATGCAGGCATGACGCTGCATTTTCCTGTTCCTGAGCGCAGTGTGAACTGTAACCTTTTTTCAGTTCAGCTTCAGCCCTCTGTAACGGTTAAAGCAGGCAAATATCTCCTGCTTCCTCGGCATCGCCATGCAGGAAATGCTGGAGCTGCTCTCGCAGAGTGCAGAGAGCGTGCCTTTCTCCATCGCCCGCTCCAGTTCATCCACCACCTGGCGCAGATCTTTCCTTCCATCCAGGATATGCTTCTGCGCATACCGCATGCAGTATCCCAGCGCTGTCACCTGCTCACTGTCTGTGATCTGTTCCACATACCGCAGGTCAATCGTCTCTTTATTGATCATGACTCCCTCTTTGGAAAGGGTCTTCATCTTGATCCGGTCATTTCCCTTAAATGCCTGACCGGGTCTCGGGCATCTCCGGAAGTCCGGTTTCGCCGCCGGTTCCTCCGGACCTGTGATCATGGGATAACTCTCCGCTTCCTTCTTTGCGTATACAGTGATATCCTTCGGCACATACCGATCCATCTGGATGATGCTGTCCGCGATATGGAAGTATGCTCCCGAACTGCCCGCCACAATGATGGTGGAGATGCCGTAATCATCGTACAGTTCCCTGATCCGCTCAATAAACGGGGTGATGGGTTCCATATCCCGGTGGATGACTCTCTGCATCAGTTCATCCCGGATCATGAAATTGGTGGCGCTGGTGTCCTCGTCGATCAGCAGAAGAGACGTCCCCGCCTCGATGCTCTCCACAACATTTGCCGCCTGGGAGGTGCTTCCGCTAGCGTCCTCAGTACAGAATTTCACAGTGTCCTTTCCGTTTGGCAGATCGTTGATGAACATGGAGATATCCGTCTTCTGGATGCTCCGGCCATCCTCCGCCCGGATCTTCATGGCAGTATCATCGGTGATCACATATTCCCTTCCGTCCCCTGCGATATGGTCATAGACGCCCAGTTCCAGCGCTTTCAGCAGTGTGGACTTTCCGTGGTATCCGCCACCTACGATGAGGGTGATCCCCTTTCTTATGCCCATGCCTGTGATCTTTCCTCTGTGGGGCAGATCCATGGTCACCTTCAATTCCTCCGGGGAACGGAACTTCACGCCGCCCTTCATGGGCCGGGGCGAAATGCCTGATTCTCTTGGAAGGATGCTCCCGTCCGCCACAAAGGCGCACAGCCCCATCTTCGGAAGCATTTCCCGGATGTAATGCTGATCCTCCGCCAGGTCAATGATGGAGCGCAGCCTCTTCCCATCCATATTTTTATAGAAGAGAGCATGTTTCACACACTCCGGCACAAAATCAAAAAGAATCTTCTCCAGTTCCCTGGCATTGATGGTCCTGCCATTTGCCGGGAATCCGATCTCCATCCGGATCACCACGTCTCCCGTTGCCGGATCGATCCGGCATGCGGTACGCTCCAGCACTTCCTGGCAGCACCGGCTCACGGAGATCAGTCCGCTCTTTCCCGAGCCCTTCGCCTTGAAGGCGAACTGCTCCGCCTTTCTCCCGAACTGCCTTGTCAGTTCATCCTGAAGCGCGATACGCTGATGCGTATCTTTGTATAATTCCTGGGGAAACGCCGCCGTTTTCCCTTTCACGTGAACGCTCACTTTAGAAGGCGACGCGAAAGGATCCCCCTGTACATGATCGATGGACAGCACATATCCCGGGAACTGGTACATCCCCTTTGTATCTTTGTAAGCAGGATAGCCACGGTGGTCGATCCTGTTGAGCAGGCTTCTGAGTTCTGTTGATGTCTGCATGTCTATCTCCTTTCTTTTCAGAATATTCTGACTGCTTTCAAAAAAAGTACCGTGTACCTACGTAAAAGTACACGGCACCGTTTAGGTAATATTTTCTGAATACTCTGACACTTTTACTCAAACACGACTCTATTTTACCATGAATCTGTTTTAAAGCAAGGATGATCAGAATATCTTTCTCTCAGTAATGCATCACCACCGGCGTTCCCATTTCCAGCATACCGTAAAGTCTGCCGGCATCATCCAGGGACATGTTGATGCAGCCGTGGGATCCGTGGTCGATATACCTGTCTCCGCCGAAGGAAGACTGCCAGGTCGCATCATGGAATCCGATCCCGGTCCAGGTAACCCGCATCCAGTAATCCACCGGCGTCTCATACTCCGGAAGACCGTCCGCCTGGATCTCCCCGGTGAGGACTTTGTCCCGCTTCATTTCCAGGATAGAATACACACCCTGAGGCGTCTCCTTATCCGGAGTTGGTTTTCCGGTAACGACATTCGTCTCCATCGCAACCGTTCCGTCCTTTATGTACCACATATACTGCCGGGTCAGATCCACTTCCACATAGGTAGTTCCCCAGTCCTGCGCTCCATGGGACGCTGCCGTCTGATTCTTGCAGTAAGCCGGCTCCTTTGTAACGGTCTCGCCTTTCTCGATGCTCTGGGTGAGCGCAGCCAGCTCAGTTTTCTCATCCACTTCCCATCCATAGGTTCCTCCGGTTACCTCCGCGCTTCTTCCGTCCGGCGTGGTAAAGGAACGTGTTTTCCCCTTTGTATCGTATTTCTTTCCAAAATCAGAAAGCCATTTTTTTACCGCATCCTTATCAAATGTCACTTTCATTTCATCATCCACGGTAAGCCACCCTGAAATAGTCTTTGCATCCACAACCACGGGTTCATCCATCTCGTATGTAATACTCGCCTTACAGTACCGGTTCATCTCGTCACAGGCACTTTTGACTTCCGGCGACCCGGCCCTGTACTTTGGCTCTTTGTAGCATCCTGCCTCATTCAGATCAAGTTTCGGGGACATAGAATCGATACTCTCCTCTACTTTCTCTTTCAGGACATCCATGTTCACAGCCGTTCCCTCTTTTTCCCTGCCCGGCACGAATCCGGAGCCGTCGAATTCAGGCGCTGCAGACACTGGCTCTGACTGTTCCTCTGTGACCGCCTTCAGGGAACTGATTTTTTCTTCCAGCGCATTTTTGTCATATTTTACCCCGGGTTCTGCTCTGGATATCTCTTTCTCAAAAAATGCCGCCGGCCAGAGGAAAATATTCTGCTTTTTCAGCAATTCCTCTGACGCACCGTTTCCCTGATAAGTCAGAGCGATCTCATCCGCCTTCACCACATCTGATCGCTCTTCCCTTCCCGTTATGGTCAGAGAGTAATCCGCGATCTGCTGTTTCAGATAACTGTCCAGCTCTGCTGCCGTCTTCGCAGAAAAATCTCTGCCATTGATCTGTGTGTTCGGAAGAAAATGGAATCGAAAATAGAAGGCTGTTCCCAGATATGCCAGAGCAAGGATCCCCAGCACGACACCGGAGACTGCGGCCACTCTTTTTCCTGCATTTCCTGATTTTTTTCTTTTTTTATCCCTTATCTTCTGTCTTCTGCGCGTCATACGTTTCCTCCCCTTTATGCCTGTTGATATACGCTGAGATATTCTGACTCATAATGCATCATCGAGCTGTACAGTGCGCGCTGTTCCACAAGCTGGGCAAACGTTCTGCCGCGCGCACCCTCCCGGTATTTTTCGGACTGGTAATACTCTGTCATCTCAGAAAAGTCTTCACTGGTACACAGGAAGATATAAACAGTACTGATGTCCCGGTTCTCAGTCCTGTAATAATCTCCTGCCCTGTTCATAAGTGCCCCGGACGCATCACACATGACGATTTCATAATCCTCTGTTCCTTCATTTCCCGGAAGGAGCTTTTCTGCCGTAATATCTTCCTCTGTACGGACAATCTGTCCGATCCCCTCTCCGCTTTCATTCACTCCGCCGTATCCACACTCGGTACGCCCGCCGCTGCGGTGTACCTCCGAATTGAACTCCCAGTCTCCGGAATATGCAGTCTTCTCTCCATCCTCACTCTCCAGTTCGATTTCGGAAGCCTTCCATTCCAGGGGAAATGTTTCCGGTATCTCTGATGTTTCCAAAGGAAGTCTGAGCCGGACCGTTCCGGTAAATGTCCTTTTATCCAGAAACCCGCCGTCCACAAGTTCCGGCAACAGGACGATCTGTTTCTCTCCGATCTCCGCCTTTCCCTCTGCCTTCAGCCGGACCGTGCCTTTCCAGGCTGTACCGGTCTGCCCTGCAGCTTCGGGGAAATCCTCTCCCCCCCGGATAACCACTGTCATATACAGCGTATACTGATTATGGTATACATTTGAAGTCGTCACAGTGATCCCCTGTGACTCCTGAAGACATACATTTCCCACATATGCAGCATCCTGCACCTCTTCATTCTGGGCCAGAAACCAGTCCCTTTCCAGTCTGTTTTCTTCCCGATCCGCCTCTGCCGTTTTCTTCATATCACTGTCCGCTCCATATCTTCCCGCAGCATAACCTGCCATACAGATTGCTGCCGCAGAGGCAATTCCCGCTGCAGCCCGCATTCTTTTCCTCCGCCTTTCACGCTTCAGCTGTCCGATACTGTCCCTGATCACATCATCCAGCTTCTCCGGAACCGGGATCCTGTCCATCTGCTCACTCATCCAGATACCCCTCCTTCAGATATTTCCTGAGTTCCCGCTTTGCCCTTGTCAGATATGCGGATACAGACCCCCGCGGTATTCCCATGACATAAGCGACCTCCTCCTGTTTCATTCCGTCAAAGTATTTCAATATCACTGCAGTCCTGTATTTTTCCGGAAGACGCTTTATGGCTTCATACAGGTCCAGCCGCTCTTCCGCCGAAACTCCTTCCGACGGATATTGCGCTTCCTCATCAAAAGACTGCGCAAAATGATATTCATGTCTGTAATAGTCCTTTGATACATTGATCAATATCCTTGTGATCCATGTCCTGAACAACTCCGGTTCTCTCAGCTGCTTTATTGATCGGAAGCCTTTCAGCACGGTCTCCTGAACAATTTCCATCGCTGCATCCTCATTTCCCGAATACAGAAATGCCGTGCGGTACAGATAATCCTTGTGCTGTTCTATCACTCTCCCGTACGCCTCCACGTTTCCACGTACGGCGCGCCTGATATCTCTTAAACTTGAATCCCCCTCCATATGGTTCCCCCGTCTTTCCCTTCTGTCGGTTCTGCCTTCTGCGCCGTTTCTATTTATTAGACGGCGGTTTTCGACAAATTGATACAAGATTCTGAAAATATTTTTAAATGGTGCCGTGTACCTTGTACAAGGTACACGGCACCGTTCACAATTTGATCACATTTCCCGTATTGTTCCTGATGAAATCCTTTCCAAACGCTTCTTTCAGTTTCTCCGCTCCTGCTTCTCCAGTACAATGGGATACCGCAATTTTCTGAATATTCATTTTTTTGAGTTCTTCTACAGTACGCCTGATCCGCTCTGCGTCCCCGTCCACCAGATGGGTTCCTCCCACCACCATATAGATCTGTCTGCCGGTCTGTGCGGAAATATCCTGCAGGATATTGACAATACCTGCATGGGAACATCCTGCAATTACCACAAGACCTTTCGATGTGTCTATTCCCAGAACGATCTCGTCCTGAAAATCATCGGGAACATACATCCGGTCTTTTCCGCCTTCTTTTCTGTACACCATTTTCGGACTGATGGTCTCAAAGTCATTTCTGCGGGCAAAATGGTGAAATACTGTCATCCGTTCACCGATTCGCAGCGCTTTTCCGTTTACTTTGATCAATTTCAGTTTTCTTTCTGCAAAATCTTTTTCCGAGAACGTGATCCCGTTAAACTTATATCCGTTTTCCCGGAATTTGTATTTCCGGCGGAATATCTCGTCTCCCACTACTGTCTTTGTTTTTCTTCCCAGCAGCGGGAGCAGCTTTGGCACACCGCCTCCATGGTCATAATGTCCGTGACTTATAACCAGATAGTCCAGATCTCCCAGAGATTTTCCCATTTTTTCTGCATTTTCAATGAAATCTCCACTCTGCCCTGTATCAAACAGTGCTTTTGTATTCTCCACTTCTATATAAATGGACAGTCCATGTTCAAATTTCAGGCACCTCTGATCATCCGGACTGTTTTCAATCAGAGTCGTAAGGGTAAGTTCCATATCACATCCTCCTCGTATAATAAGTTTATAGTTACTTAGTTCTTTGATAACTGAATAAATAAGGGACAGGATCAATCGGTTTGGTTATACCCATGATATAATTGATCTCTGTGTCAATCAGGCAATAGTTCTTCAT
>DWVT01000064.1 GCA_019120075.1 Candidatus Mediterraneibacter excrementigallinarum | reverse complement strand
TTTTTTGTTTTTCAAGATAGTTATATATATCTCTCTTAGAAACTCCACGGTCCTGAGCCGTTTTCTTCATCGCTTCTTTTCGATCAGCGCCCTGGGAAATATAATATGCCACATGATCCTCTATGCTCATCTGCTCCCATTTCTTCTGTTCTTCTCTCTCGATCTCTTCCTGGCTTTTTCCGTCAATAACCAGTACGCATTCCCCTCTGGGCTCCGTACTCTCATAGTAAGAGACCGCATCGCAAAGCGTACCTCTGTATACTGTCTCGTGCTTTTTTGTCAGTTCTCTGCACACCGCCACATTGCGCTCATCCCCCAGCCGTTCTTCAAGAAGTTTCAGCGTCCGCACAAGGCGGTGCGGCGCTTCGTAAAGGATGATCGTCCTGGTCTCTCTCTCCAGTTCCGTGAGAATCTTTTCCCTCTCCTTTTTTTCAGAGGGCAGAAACGCCTCAAACGCAAATCTTCGGGTCGGAAGACCAGACATAGTAAGCGCAGTAATACATGCAGCCGCTCCGGGAACAGAAGTAACCCGAATTCCGTTTTCATGGCACATACGCACCAGTTCTTCCCCCGGATCTGAGATTCCCGGCGTCCCTGCATCCGTGATCAGAGCAATATTTTTCCCCTCAAGAAGCTTCTCGATAAGCTTTCTCCCCTTATCATACTTGTTATACTCATGATAGGAGGTCATGGGCGTCTGTATCTCAAAATGATTCAGCAGACGGATGCTGTTCCTCGTGTCCTCCGCTGCGATCAGATCCGCCTCCTTCAATGTCCGTATCGCACGAAAAGTCATGTCTTCCAGATTTCCTATAGGTGTCGCACAAAGATATAAAATTCCCGCCATCTCTTCCTCCCGAATCTTCCGTCACCGATACATCCCCGTATGTCCATATCCATTTTCCTGCTGCCCGTCTTCTGTCCGGCTGAACAGGATGATCGGCGGTTCGATCTTTACACGGGGCTTTGCCCCTCTCACTCCTTCAACAAGCACCATACTGGGTTCCCTGTCTATATAGGGATGGACAAACTGTATCCGCTTCGGCTCTATTTTAAAATAATTCATCTTTATCAGAATCTCTGTCAGACGGAACGGTCTGTGCACCATGTAGAATCTTCCTTTATCCTGCAGCAGTCTCATACTCTCCCGAAGGATATCATCCAGGGAGCAGAGCACTTCGTGGCGAGCGATCGCCTTTGCATCATCCGGATTTCTCAGTCCGTGGTCTGCAAGCATATATGGCGGATTCGTTGTTATAACATCAAAAAAGGCCGGCTTGAATATCTCCGCCGCCTCTTTGATGTCCCCTGTCACAATATCGATCCTCTCTTCCAGATGATTATGCGCGATGCTTCTTCGCGCCATCTCTGCGATATCATCCTGTATCTCAAGTCCCGTCAGATGTCCCGCGTCTGTTTTTGCAGAGAGCAGCACCGGTATAATGCCATTTCCTGTTCCCAGATCCAGAAGCCGTTCTCCCGGTTTCACTCTCGCAAAATCCGAAAGGAGTACCGCATCGATTCCAAAACAGAATTTATCCGGATTCTGGATCAGCTCCAGCCCATTGAGCTGAAGATCGTCCAGCCGTTCTCCGGGTCTTATATCATTTGTCATTTAATTTTGATGCTCCCTCTTTATGTTCCAGTGCCGACAGTTTCCTTTTCTCTTCCTTTGACACTCTCTGTTTCTTCTTTCTCGGCTTAAATTTCAATTCATCCGCTTTGTATTCACGGATTTCCTTTTCATCATTGTCCAGATTCACTACAACCTTGACCTGTCTGCGCAGCACACTCAGAGAGTGGACCACACCGGTCAGTCCGTCTTTTGTTGTGACCGTATCTCCAACGGAAGGAAGCTGGCTGTTAAGCACCTCATATGTCTCTTCCTCGTTGGTCAGACAGCACATCAGTCTCCCGCATACTCCTGAGATCTTAGACGGATTCAAAGAAAGATTCTGTTCCTTTGCCATCTTGATCGACACTGCCGCGAACTCAGTCAGATATGTGCTGCAGCACAATGGCCTTCCGCATATGCCGATCCCACCCTTGATCTTCGTCTCGTCACGAACTCCGATCTGCCGCAGCTCAATCCTGGTACGGAACACTGCCGCCAGATCCTTCACCAGTTCACGAAAATCGATTCTTCCATCCGCTGTAAAATAAAACAGGACTTTATTATTGTCAAAGGTATATTCCGCATCGATCAGCTTCATCTCAAGACCGTGTTTCTTTATCTTTTCTTTGCAGATCTTAAATGCCTCTTTTTCCTTCTGATGATTCTTTTCCACTGTTTTTCTGTCCTGTTCCGTGGCAACGCGGATCACCGGTTTCAGCGGCTGGACCACTTCTTCGTCCTTTACGTCCTTTGGATCACTCACAACGCGTCCATACTCGATCCCACGTGCAGTCTCCACAATAACATGATCTCCGCGTTTTATATTGAATTTTCCCGGAGCGAAAAAGTAAATCTTTCCCGCTGTCCGGAATCTGACACCGATTACTTTTGTCATCCTGTCAATTCTCCTTTATTGTCAATAAAAGCAGTTCCATAGTCAGCTCAAAGTTTACGTTTGCCTTTATTCTTGACTTTGCTTTCTCAATCCCGTCCAGAATGTTCTCTATCCCCTCGTAAGAACTCTTGCTCGCCCGTTCCCTGATATATCTGAGCTGATCGGAAAACACCACTCTGTCCACACTTTTGGTTGCCTTATAGATCAGTACATCTCTGTACCAGATAGCAATGATATCCAGATAATCATTGATCTCCAGCTTATAGGTCATGCATTTTTTCACCGCTTCCATCAGTTCGGAAACATCCATCTCGTCGATATTCTTCAGAAGATGGACCGCTTCCTCTTTGATCTCATTGAAGTGGTCTGAAGTTGCGAGCATGATTGCCTTCCCCATATTCCCCTGGGCAAAGGCAACACAGACATCTGCTTTATAATCCGGTATCTCCATCTGCTCCATAAGATATTTCTTTACGAGCTGATCTTTGATATTTCTCAGCTTCATCATAACGCATCTTGAACGGATCGTAGGAAGCAGAGTTTCCGCATTTTCTGTAAGCAGCATGATCACAGCGTATTCCGGCGGCTCCTCAATTGTCTTGAGGAGGGCGTTCTGAGCCTGAACCGTCATCAGATCTGCCTCAGGGATGATATAGATCTTATATTTGCTGCTGTAAGGTTTTATGACAATGTCATTATTTACCTGTTCTCTGATATCGTCTACACTGATCGTATTCGGTTTCTCATGCGTTACGCGGATAATATCCGGATGATTTCCGCTGACAGCCTGTTTACAGGACTGACATTTTCCGCATGCATCGCCGTCTTCCTGTCTGTTCTGACACTGCAGGCTCATGGCAAAAAGATTGGCCAGCATTTTCTTTCCCGATCCTCTCTCCCCATTCAGGATATAGGCATGGGAAACCGCATCCGCACTCACAGCGCTCTCGATATATTTAATGATATTCTTATGTCCTACTACATCTTTAAAACCACTCATATTTTTCACCTGCCGTGCATATTATACAAAGTTTTACTTATTTAGTATAACACAATCCGCCGTCAAGTCATACCCCCAAATCTTCGATATACCCGCCAATCTCTTCCATACATTCCGCAAGATCATCATTTACAAAACGCTTAATGATCCTTGCTCTTCTGAGATTCTCCTCCGAAAAATCTTCCTCATCTGCAAGAAATCTTCTACACATTTCCGCATATTTGGGCTGACTCTGTTCTCTTTCTCTCTCAAGCGCCCTCGAGAGCCGAAGGCCATCCTCCGTTTCAATATAAACCGGAACGATAC
This sequence comes from Candidatus Mediterraneibacter excrementigallinarum, assembly GCA_019120075.1. GTDB lineage: Bacteria > Bacillota > Clostridia > Lachnospirales > Lachnospiraceae > Mediterraneibacter > Mediterraneibacter excrementigallinarum. The sequence goes on along the minus strand of DWVT01000064.1, from coordinate 2,157 downwards.
TATCCTCTCCGTAGTACTCTTTCAGCGCCTGGAAGGACACCAGCGTACCGATCACAAGATAATTGTGACGCGAAAGATCTATCTGCCCGTCATCCGCAGTAAAATATGTCCATATGCCGCACTTTGTGTCATAGGACCGTGCCTCTATGACTCTGCCGCTTTTCTTCATCTCATCGTAAGTATTATCGTCAACAAAAAAATATTCAATGCCGTCTTTTTCATTCTCCCGAATTGGTCTGGTCGTATACGGGACAACCGTGTTAAGCTGCGGGTATTTTACTTTCAGTTTTTTGTATATGGTATCTTTCCCCGAAGAACTCTTTCCCATCAGACAGAATATCTTACCCATCCTTCATCACCTCCATCTTTCCCTGTATTCTTGTTCCTTCTATGGTAAATCCCATTTCTTCATATGCCTCGATCTGCACTGCAGTACCGTGTCCGATTTTTTCTCCCGGAACGATAAACGGTATCCCCGGAGGATAAAGATAAGCGTATTCCATTGCAGTACGCCCCGCCGCCTTACTCCAGGGAACCACTTCCGTTTTCATTCCGGAGGAACTGAATGCCCCTGCTTCCCAGCTTGTATATTTCATTTCCTGTTTCAGGATCTTAAAAACATCAGATTTTGTTTTCAGGACATTCTTCTCCAGCTCTCTGTCCAGCTCTCCCATCGCATTTACAAATCGATCCAGCCCCTCCGCCGTATCTCCCGGTCCTGTCATCGCGATAATATAAGAGCCGGCTGCCATTTCAGGCTGTATATGATATTCTCTGATCAACGCCTGATAAAGTTCTCTTCCATCGAAAACCGAGAATCTTTTCTCTGTTTTCTCCTCTTCCCTGTGTATTCTGATAAGATCTTTTCCTGATATCACAATCTTTGATCTGTCATATTGTCCCTGTTCCGGATTTCCGCTTTCTATAAGTCTCAGATGTTTCAGTGCTTTCAGCTTTCTTCTGGCCTTTTCCAGAAGCTCCGTATAATTCTCAAACAGCTCGTTTCCTTTCTCCTTCATCGTCCTGATACATTCATCCATAGATGCCATCAGGATATACGAAGGGCTGCTCGTCTGCAGCATATGAAGATATCTTCGGATATTTTCTCTGTCCGCTATCTCTCCGTTTATATGGAGCAATGCTGTCTGCGTCAGGGACGGCATTGTTTTATGGAGACTGTGGATCACAACATCTGCACCCTTTGTATTAGAATTCTCCGGAAAATAAGGAGAAAAGCCAAAATGTGCACCATGTGCTTCATCTATGATCAGAGGGATCCTTCTCCTGTGGACAATATCCGCGATCCTTTCAATGTCAGATACAACCCCGTCATAAGTAGGTGAAGTAATCACCACGGCCCGTATTCCCTCATTCTGCTCCAGCATATCCTCCACATCTTCCGGCCGGATTTCCCCATTCAATTGCGTTTCCTGATCAAACTGCGGATAAACATAAAGCGGATAGAGTTCTCCCATATATACAGCATTATAAACTGATTTGTGACAGTTTCTCGCCATCAGTATCCGGCTGTGCCTGGGAACAGATCCAAGCACTGCACTCAGAAGTCCAGCAGTACTCCCATTTACAAGAAAATGCGTCTCCTCTGCATGATATAGGGAAGCAGCGCGTCTCTGCGCCTCCGACAGGATCCCGACAGCATGATGAAGGTCATCAAATCCGTCTATTTCTGTAATATCAATATCATACGGGAGAGCTGCCCCTGTTATCTCTCTGTTTCTCTTATGCCCCGGCATGTGGAACGGGTAAAAATCTGATCTCGAATACTCTAAAAGTTTATCATATAAATATTCCATATAAATTCTCCACAGCTTCCAAACTTAACATATATTTTATATTTCCATCACACTTTACATACAAATTCAGGCTATATTAAATATAACAAAGCCAAAGAGCTTTTCAATATATATTTTCCTCTTTTCTCAGCCGGCGACAAAACATCCCGGCTTTTTCTTTTTGCTTTATACAACAAAAAAGCCGGAGATTTTCTCCGGCTCTGCAGATGAGCGTGCGGGGATTCGAACCCCGGACAACTTGATTAAAAGTCAAGTGCTCTACCACCTGAGCTACACGCCCTTATTCAGTTAGTATTCCCGCTAAATTATTTTTTAGCAGAGAAAAATGCCCAGAACCGGAATC
>DWVT01000063.1 GCA_019120075.1 Candidatus Mediterraneibacter excrementigallinarum | reverse complement strand
GACACCACAGTCACCACAAGAAGAATCGTATAGATCCACGCATCACGGTTCAGTTTCTTAATGTCCTCTTCTCTGATCATTTTTTCCATTTCTTTTAAATCTCCTTTCACCAGAACGTCCAGAGAAATTCCGAAAAGAGAGCTGAGCAGGACCAGACTGTTTATATCCGGATAACTTTTGTCATTCTCCCAGTTGGAGACCGTCTGCCTTGTCACATATACTTTGTCAGCAAGTTCCTCCTGGGACAGCTTCATCTCAAGCCTGTATTTTTTTATCTGTCTGCCAATTTCCATTTTCGACTTCCTCCTGTGGTCATTCTAGATCAGAAGTGATCTGATGCGCTATCAAATCGATTATACATCCCGCCTTTTCGGCATGTCAAAATGATTTTGCATTCACTTTTTTATTTTCTTAGTATTAATTTTCTTTCCTATCCCAATAGAATGCCTAAACTTGCAAGTCCTGCTCCCCCAATCGCAAGAAACACAAGTCCGGCTCCCACTCTCCTCTTTCTGGAATCTATTTCTTTTTTCATCTTCTCTGACAGACTGATAACCGGATAATTTCTGCGCCCGATCAGATAGAGGATCAGTCCGGAAGCTCCGTTTGAATTAGCTGAAAGAAATCCCCACAGTCCCGGATGCTTTATTCCTCTTGAACGGGCGTCCAGCTCCACGATCTTAAAAATCTGCCATACTGTATGCACGGCTCCAACTATCATAAACGCAAAACAGACAACACCAAGTATCCATCCTCTCTCCATTTTTCTTCTCCTCCTACTACCCTATATCTTCCGTATGATCTGATACAGCAACGCCGACGCACTGACGATCGACAGCGCAAATATTCCCACCAGAAAAAATCTGTTTTCCGGGATCACTCCGCTGAATATGGCAAACACGATCAACAGCAGTATATTGGCAAGCGCTGCCGCGATCAGCTTTTTATTGCTGTTCACTACATTGGTACTCTCCTCCAGATGTTCTATCATATCCTCGTCTCCTTTCAACAGTTCATCGAGACTGACAGAATAGAGCGAGCTCAGTCTGATCACGCTCACTATATCAGGATAGGATTTCTCATTCTCCCAGTTGGAGATCGTCTGCCTTGAGACGCCGACCGCCTCCGCTGCTTTCTCCTGAGTCAGTCCGCACTTTTTACGGGCACTTTTCAGTTTCGTTCCTATCTCCATAATACCTGTCTCCTTCTCTGACTGTTTCTATGATCATCAATGTACATCGACACATTTATCCTGCCATACTCACATGATAATGTCCATCCATTTTTCTGTACATTTCCGGTTTTTCCGTGTCAAAATTCTTTGCACAGGAAAACACTGCTGCAGTACATTTGCCATAGACAAATGAAACAGATGCCGAATAAACCAGAAAAAGGACTCACGCACCTTTTCCGATGCGTCAGTCCCTTCTCTCCGGCCATTCAGCCGGTCCTCTATTTTTCTTTTTCTTCTTCCCTCTCCGGCATCCTGCCGTACAGTCTCGTCACTCTTGCGATCTCTTCCACAACTTCGTCCGAGAAGTCTTTCTTCTTCATCCTCCAGACCCAGTTGCCACCCAGAGTGGACGGGGTGTTGATCCTTGCCTCACTTCCCAGATTCAGGTAATCCTGCATCGGGATCACGCACAGGTCAGCCACGCTGCTCATTGCCATGGCGATAAAATCATGTACGAGAGAATCTTCATCCAGTCTCGGCTTGCACATATATTCCTTTGCAAAATCCCGCGCTTCTTTCCCGACTTCGTGGTACCATCCTCTTGTCGTATCGTTGTCATGAGTCCCTGTGTAAACCACACAGTTTGTGGGGTAAGTATGGGGCAGATAGTTGGAAGATTCTCTGGCGTCAAACGCGAACTGGAGCACCTTCATACCCGGGAATCCACTGTCTTTTAACAGTTTCAGCACGCTCGGAGTCAGGAATCCCAGATCCTCCGCGATGATCTCCGGTCTTCCGAGGGCAGCCTCAACCGCATGGAACAGATCCATTCCCGGTCCCGGCATCCATTTGCCGTTCACTGCTGTCTCATCGCCATAAGGGATCGCATAGTACTCGTCAAATCCGCGGAAGTGGTCGATCCTAACCACATCATACAGTTTCAGGCAGTAGTCGATACGGCGGATCCACCACTGATATCCGGTCTCCCTGTGATACTCCCAGTTGTAGAGCGGATTTCCCCAGAGCTGTCCGGTGGCGGAAAATGCATCCGGCGGGCATCCAGCCACTCCAGTCGGGTTATTTTCCTCATCAAACTGGAAAAGTTCCGGAGACGCCCAAGTATCCGCACTGTCAAACGCCACATAGATCGGGATATCCCCGATGATCTTTACTCCCTGTGCGTTCGCGTATGCGTGGAGCTTTTTCCACTGTCTGTCAAATTCATACTGCTGGAAACGGTAGAAATCAATCTCCTCCGCCAGTTTCTCTCTCGCCTCTGTCAGAGCGGATTCCTCCCGGTCACGGAGCGGAGCTTCCCACTCTTTCCAGCTCACGCCGTCATGGCTGTCCTTGATCGCCATGTAGAGCGCATAGTCCTCCAGCCAGTAACTGTTTTCCTCTACAAAGCTGTTATATTCTTCATTTTTCTCAAACCTGTCATACGCTTTTTTCAGCACCTTAAAACGGGAGCGGTAGATCTTCTCGTAATCGATCTCATCTGCCCTGTCACCGAAATCACATGCCTTGCACTCCTTCTTTGTCAGGAGCCCCTCTTTGATCAGTGTCTTCAGGTCGATAAAATACGGATTTCCCGCAAACGTAGAAAAAGACTGATACGGAGAATCTCCATATCCGGTCGGTCCCAGGGGCAGGATCTGCCAGTAGCTCTGTCCTGCTTTTTTCAGCTTATCAACAAACTTGTAGGCCTCTTTTGAAAAACATCCGATCCCGTATTTGGACGGAAGTGAAAATACGGGCATCAGAATCCCACTTGCTCTCTGCATCGTTTCCTCCCTTTCAGGAATACCCCCGGCTCATCCGCCGGAGGTTTCCAGATCACCATCATTTTTTATATTCTCAGTTCATTTTATGATGTTGGGGGCAAAAGCCCCCAACTACGATGCCTACGGATTGTTCCGTGCTACGCACTCTCACAATCCTATCCAATATTCGCATATCGTGGGATATACATCCCACTTTTATGCTCATATTGGGGCGGGTCCCAAGGCCTTTCACCCACTTATGAGCAAGCTCATGTGGGCTTAGACCTTTTGACCCTGGCATCATTTTATAAATGCCAGATATCTCTGTTGTATTCCTCGATCGTTCTGTCAGATGAGAAGAATCCTGCCTTTGCGATATTCACCAGCATCATCTTGGCCCATGTTTTTCTGTCTGCGTACGCGGCAAGCGCCTTCTCCTTTGTCTCCTTGTAGGAATCAAAGTCAAGCAGTGTCATGAACCAGTCTTTGTTGATGAGCTCTTTCTGCAGGCGCTCCAGGTTCTCCTTCTGTCCGACTTTGAGCATCTCATCGCTTGTGATGAAGTCAACCGCTGCCTTGATCGCCGGATTGTTCTCATAGTAATTTCTGGAGACATAATCCGCTTTCGCATAGTGTTCGATGACTTCGTCGCTGGATGCGCCGAATACAAAGATGTTGTCATCACCTACCGCCTCGTGGATCTCCACGTTAGCACCGTCCTCTGTTCCAAGCGTTACCGCACCGTTAAGCATAAATTTCATATTTCCTGTTCCGCTGGCCTCCTTGGAAGCAAGGGATATCTGCTCGGAAATATCACATGCCGGGATCAGTTTTCCTGCTTTTGTCACGTTGTAGTTTTCAACCATGACAACTCTCAGATATTTGTTCACCTCCGGATCATTGTTGATGATCTCCTGAAGGCAGAGGATCAGGTGGATGATATCCTTCGCGATCACATAAGCCGGAGCCGCCTTTGCTCCGAAGATTGCGGTCACCGGTGCCGCCGGTATCTTTCCTGCCTTGATCTCAAGGTATTTGTCAATGATATAAAGCGCGTTGAGCTGCTGACGTTTATACTCGTGGAGACGTTTTACCTGGATGTCGAAGATCGTATCCGGGCTGACTTCGATGTCCTGCGTATCCTTCAGGTATGCGCACAACGCCTCTTTGTTCTTATGTTTGATCTCGAGCAGTTTCTCAAGCACGGCGTCGTCATCCTTGTACTGGAGCAGCTTTTCCAGTTCCGCCGCATCTTTCTTGTATCCTTCTCCGATCAGGCTGTCGATGTAGTCAGTCAGCAGCGGATTGCAGTGAATGAGCCAGCGCCGGAATGTGATACCGTTTGTCTTGTTGTTGAACTTCTCCGGATAGATTTTGTAGAAGTTGTTCAGCTCCGAGTTCTTCAGGATCTCTGTGTGAAGAGCGGCAACACCGTTTACGCTGAAACCATAGTGGATATCAATATGAGCCATGTGTACAGTATCATTTCTGTCGATGACAGCGACGCTCTCATCCTCATATTTTCTTCTTACCTTATCGTCGAGCACTTCGATGATCGGCATAAGCTGCGGAACCACTTTCTTCAGATAGTGTACCGGCCATTTTTCCAGTGCCTCGGCAAGGATCGTATGGTTCGTGTAAGCGCATGTTCTGGATACCACGTCGATGGCGTCGTCCATATCCATTCCTCTCTGTACGAGAAGGCGAATCAGTTCCGGGATGACCATAGTCGGATGAGTATCGTTGATCTGGATCACTGCGTAATCCGGCAGGTCATAGAGATTGCATCCCTTCGCGGTACACTCATCCAGGATGAGCTGAGCGCCTGCGCTGACCATGAAATACTGCTGATAGATACGGAGCAGTCTTCCCTGCTCGTCGCTGTCGTCCGGATAGAGGAAAAGAGTCAGGTTCTTCCGGATATCCTCTTTGTCAAAATCAATCCCGTCTTTTACGATCGTCTCATCAACGGAATCCAGATCGAACAGATGGAGTTTGTTTGTCTTGTTGTTATATCCTGTCACTTCGATGTCATACATTCTCGCGTTGACTCTCAGTCCCTTGAAATCCACCAGGTAGGTGACGTCTGTCTTTTTCAGCCAGGATTTCTCCTCGATCCAGGGATTCGGCGTCTCTTTCTGAAGACGGTTTTCAAACTCCTGTTTGAACAGTCCCAGATGATAGTTCAGTCCGATTCCGTCTCCCGCCAGTCCGAGCGTCGCGATGGAATCCAGGAAACACGCCGCCAGACGTCCCAGACCGCCGTTTCCAAGTGACGGTTCCGGCTCTGCCTCCTCGATCTGGGCGATGTCCTTTCCGTTTGCCTCCAGGATCTCTTTTACTTCTTTATAAATGCCAAGGTTGATCATATTGTTGGAAAGAAGCTTTCCGATAAGAAATTCCGCGGAGATATAGTAAAGCTTTTTCTTGCTGTCTGTGCGTTCCTTCTCGGAAGCCATCTCCTGTACGATCGTCATGAGCGCATGATAGATTTCCTCGTTGGATGCCTGTGCGATCTCTTTTCCAAGGATCTGTTTTAACTTTTCCTGAATGTTCATGGTGCTTCTCCTTTCAAAACCATCCATACTCATTTTTCATTTCAGCCATTCAGCCCGAATCCGCTGCTTTGCAGTTCCTTCCCGCATGGCTTAACTGTTATCATTATAGTAAGCTTTCTCCTGTATTTCTTGCAAAATACTTTCATTTTATTGTACAATACTATCATTATCATGTATACTCAGCTCACGCTTAGCTTAAGAGCCTGAAAGGAGTGTTTCCATCCCATGAACCTGAATGAATATCAGAATTACCACGAAACCAAGACTCATACCGCTGCAGACTTCCCCTACACCACCTACCTCTGCTCCATTCCCCTGGATTTCACCCAGGTTCCAACCCACTGGCACTCAGAGATAGAGCTGATCGTCATCAAGAAAGGGCGCGGTATCGTCTCTGTGGATTTCCAGCGGCAGAATGTCGCCGCCGGGGATATTATCTTCATCCGTCCCGGACGTCTCCACTCCATCGAGCAGGAACCGGGCCGTTCCATGGAGTACGAAAATATCATTTTAAAGCCGGATCTTCTGATGTCCGGTCAGAACGACCTGTGCGCGGTCCGTTTCATCACCCCGCTTATGACAGGAAGGCTTCCAGTGGATACCTTTATCACCCCGGAGCTCTCTTACTATAAAGACGCATCCGACTGTATCCGTCAGATCGATCTTCTCTGCGGAACAACACCGGAAGGCTATCAGCTCGCGGTAAAAGGTTATCTCTTCCATTTCGTCTTCATCCTGATCACCCACCGGCTCAAAGAAGAGGAAGAGCCTGCCGTCCAGTCAAAGACACTGGAAAAACTCAAAACTATCCTGAAATATGTAGAAGAACATTACACTGACCACATCACGATCGAAGATATGGCGGCGCTGACCTTCTACAGCAAATCCCATTTTATGAAATTTTTCAAGGCTCATATGGGGAGCGGCTTTATTGAATATCTGAACGATTACCGGCTGACAATGGCGGAACGGCTTTTACGCTCCTCCGACCTGTCTGTCCTGGAAGTAGCGGAACAGAGCGGCTTCGACAACCTCTCCTACTTCAACCGGATCTTTAAGAGAAAATACGGAAGTTCTCCCGGAAAGTACCGGGGGAGCTGACCCTTCAGACAGTGTTGGATTCTTCTTTTTCCAGATAGCGCTTTAACAGACAGACATACTGCTCTCCCATTTTAGAGAGGATCACGTTTTTCCTCACGATATAGCCGATCTCCATCGTGCTGTTCTGATTTTCCTCGTCATCCCGGAAGGGAACCGCGGCAAATTCATTTCCGTTCAGTTCCTCACAGATGATCCCGGAACAGAGGGTATACCCGTTCAGTCCCACCATCAGGTTAAGCATGGTCGCTCTGTCGTTTGCCCGGATGATCCTTGGATAGTCATTGGTAGAAAGGATCTCCTCGGCGAGATAAAAGGAACTGCTGTCCCCCTGCTCAAAGGCAAGACACGGATACTCTGTCAGCTGTTCAAAGCCGATCGACGTCTCTTTGGCCAGAGGATGTCCTTTCCAGAGATAGACATATGCTTTACAGTCAATCAGATGATGAAAGGTCAGATTGGAGGACCTCAGAAGCTTTTCCATGCTCTTCCGGTTAAAATCTGAAAGATAAACAATCCCGATCTCACTCTTCATGGTGCTCACATCACTGATCACCTCCGCAGTCTTCGTCTCCCTGATGGCAAACTCATATTTGGACATATCGAATCCCTTTGCCATATCAACAAAAGCTTTCACTGCAAATGAATAGTGCTGTGTGGACACCCCGAATTTCTTCTTCTGTGTCCCGTTTTTTCCGTACCGTTCCAGGATTCCTTCATACTCACTGTAGAGCTGTCTTGCATAGAGGAGAAACTCCGCTCCGTCATTTGTCAGCGTGACGCCTCTCCCGCTGCGGTAGAACAAAGTGATTCCCAGTTCTTTTTCCAGCTCCTGAACCGCACTGGTCAGGGACGGCTGAGAGACATAGAGACGTTCTGCCGCCTTATTGATCGATCTGGTTTCTGCAATAGTAATTATGTAGTTCAGTTGTGTGAGTGTCATATCCATCCTCCTGTTTCCGAATCCTTCTGCATATTATATCACGATCAGCAAACTCATGAAATCCCCGTCCGGAAGGCATATCATAGCATGTGTGTAATAAAGATCGCAGTGATCCCCTAGAAATCCGGAATCACATCCCAGCATTCAGCTTGAAATACCTGCTCCCGGGTGGTAATATAAAAGAAGTCAAAGGCGACGGGATCTGCTTCCGCTGCCTTTTATCTTTTCAGAACGAAAGGGGAAATAGAACATGACAGAAATGACAGCACAGATTGCGAAGAAAATGATCACCTATGACAGTGGAGATATCCGCAGGATAGAACATTTCATGAAAGTATACGGATACGCTGCGGCAATCGGAAAACTGGAGGGGCTGGATCCCCGCACGCAGGAAATACTTGAGGCTGCTGCACTGCTCCACGACATCGGCATCAAAGTCAGTGAAGAAAAATATCACAGCAGCGCCGGAAAATATCAGGAGATGGAAGGTCCCGCCGAAGCGCGAAAGCTGTTGAACGGAATCTGCCCGGACACGGAAATCACAGACCGGATCTGCTGGCTGATCGGACATCACCATACTTATTCCGATATCCGCGGCCTGGATCACCAGATCCTGGTAGAAGCAGATTTCCTCGTCAATCTGTCGGAAGACCACGCTTCAGAAGATTCTGTCCTCCATACTCTTGAAAACATCTTTCGTACCAAAAGCGGTATCGATTTTTTAAGATCAATATGGAACTTACCAGCTTAGTCATACCGGCTGAGGTAAAATCGTGTCTGGTCAGACATAAAGTAAAGACACAAAAAGGAGTCTTCAACACTGGGAACCCCCCGGATTTCAGACTCCTTTTTGTATCTATCTCTACTTGACTGCTTCTGCCCCCATACGCTTTACATGGCTGCTTTTATTTTGAAGATCATATTTCTCACTGTAATTTGTATAATAGCTGTAATATATCATACCTTCCCCCGCATAGACTCTGGAGTCATGGATGTGGATATCCTCATCCCCCTCACTGGCCTTCTGCATGGCTGATGTAATGCTGGCGCAGTGAGCTGCAATACGGGTAAAACTGTTCAGAATGTCATTGAATATGGTTCCCTGCTCAAGTCCGCAGTC